>CAMAUF010000031.1 GCA_945861295.1 bacterium
CCAGGCGGTGCTCGAAGGCCAACGACGGCTCGCGCGCCGCCGGATGCTCGCCGTCCTCGATTCGAAGCGGTACGAGAGCGTCGTCACGCGCTTCGCCGAACTCCTACGGCGGGGCGCGCCGGCAAGCTTTCTCGCCGGCCGGCCGCCGATCGTGGAGTGCGCGCCGGGCCTCCTGCGCCAGCGCTACCGGCGCTTCCGCAAGGGCGGCGACCTGATCACGCCGGCCACCGTCCCGGACGCCTATCACGCCCTTCGGATCGAAGCGAAGAAGCTCCGGTACGCGCTTGAGTTCGTGGGGCCCATCTACGGAAAGCCGGCGACCGACTTCGCGACCCGGGTGACGGCGATCCAGGACATCCTCGGTCTGCATCAGGACGCGGAGGTCGCCCAGACGATGCTCGCGGATATCGCCCGCGCCCACGGCCGGCGGCTGGGGACCGACACGGTGCTGACCATGGGCGCGATCAGCGAACGGTACCGCGCCCACGCCGTCGAACTACGGGGACAGTTCCCGAAGGCCTACAGGGGGCTGCGCGGGAAGCCATGGGCGGAGCTGGTGAAGGCGACCGCGGCGCTCCAACCGGCGCCGGCCAAGCCGCAGAAGGCGCCCAAGGCCGCGCCGCCGGCGTGAGGCCAGACGCCTTCGATCGTGCTGGTAAGATCGCCAGGTAAGGAAGGAAGAGAAGCCATGACCGGGCTCGAGATTGTTTTCGGTTCGATCGCGACGTTGGGGACAATCTTCGGGATCGCGGCGGCCGCGATCCCTGCCATCGCGGAATCCCGGCGCAGGGAACGGAGCGGCGGCCAAAGCTGGGACGACGCGCTCAAGGTCGTGTACAAGATTTTGAGCCAGATTCGGCGTGAGGACTGGCGACCTGACCTCGTTATCGGCCTCGGGCGCTCGGGCGGAATCTGGGGCGGCTGGCTCGCAGGCAACCTTGGCTCGCTCCCGTTCACGGTCGTCGACGTCCGATACGCTGACGACGGCGCCGTGACCGTTGAGTATCGCCCGGACCTGGTCTCAACATTGGCCGAGGTCTACCCAGCGCTGAAGACACGGGCCACCTTGAGGGTGTTGGTGGTGGAGGGCGCCACCTCGACGGGCAGGACGCCCGAACAGTTTCGGCAGGTCTTTCGCTCCGAGCTGACCGGCTGGGATGTGCGGACCGCCATCCTCTTCGTCAACCCAGCCTCGACTGCGGCCGTCGACTATATCGGGTGCATGGGGCCTGAGCCCTGGCCCAGGAGGTTCCCGTGGCACCTGGAGACTGCGTGGCGGACTTCGCTGCGGGACTTCGTCCGGCGAAGCTAGCGTACTGAACGCGTTGTGCGCGCAGGCGCGAGGGACAGTAAGCACCAGCCCTAGTACCCTCATGCGCCGGGCATCCGTCCCGCGGCGCCTCGCGTTCGCGCCCAAAATCGGAAATTGCACGTCAGGTTTCGCCGCTATGGCCGTCCTCATTGACCAGAACACCCGCCTCCTCGTCCAGGGCATCGGCACGGAGGGCGCCAACCACATGCGCCGCTCGCTCGCCTACGGGACGAACGTCGTCGCCGCCATCCACCCGCGCCGCGGCGGCGAACAGCAGGATGGCGTGCCGGTCTTTTCGACGGTCGATGGCGCGGTCCGCGAAACCGGCGCCAACGTGAGCATCATCTTCGTGCCAGCGCCGGGCGCGGCCGAGGCGATCCTCGAGGCGGCCTCGGCCGGCTTGCCGCTGGTCGTCTGCATCACCGAGGGCATCCCGGTGCTGGACATGATCCGCGTCAAGGCCGCGCTCGCACTGACGAAAACCGTCCTGATCGGCCCGAACTGCCCCGGCGTGATCACGCCCAGCACCAAGACGCGCGTCGGCATCATGCCGGGCGACATCTTTCTCGCTGGCGGCGTCGGCGTCGTCAGCCGTTCCGGGACGCTTGTCTACGAAGTCGTCGCGCAGCTCACGGGCGTCGGGCTTGGCCAAAGCACCTGCATCGGCGTCGGCGGCGACCCGATCATCGGCACACGCCAAGTCGAAGCGGTCCGCATGTTGAACGAGGACCCGGACACGATGGCGATCGTGATGGTCGGCGAAATCGGCGGCAGCGCTGAGCAGGAAGCGGCCATGTACATCAAGGAGCACGTCAGGAAGCCGGTTGTCGCCTTCATCGCGGGCGCGACGGCGCCTCCAGGCCGCCGGATGGGCCACGCCGGCGCGATCATCAGCGGCGAAGACGGCACCGCCGCCAACAAGAAGGCCGCCCTCCGCGCCGCCGGCGCCGTCGTCAGCGATTCTCCCGCCGAGATCGGCGCGACGATGCTGCGCGTGCTGCGCGAGCGCGGGCTGGCGTAGGAGCTGCCCCCTAAGTGACGGGCTCCGCTCGCCCTGGCGTACCAATTTGCGCTCTACGCCCGGTGCAGCCCGAATTTCAGCGCGAACAGGCTGTCAATACTCGCGGCGGTCGCCTATGATAGGGCGACCAAATCCGAACGTCGTTCGGATTTGGCGAGGAGAGTGAAGTCGATGACTGCAGAGACCACGAAAAAACCCGCCGAGATGCCGATTGGCCTCGGCGCCACGTCCCTCGACCCGAACTTCCGGGCCAACCCCCACGAAGTCCTCGACCGCGTGCGCGCCGCCGGGGCCGTCGTCGAAGACACCCTCCTCAAGCGCTACCTGGTCACCGAGGCCGAGGCGGTCGAGGCCGTGTTGCGCGACCGCGAACTCTGCGTCGACCCCCGCAAGGCGCCGAAGGATTCGTTCATGAACATGCTGCGGCGCAGGAACGCGGACGCCGACGCGGAGGAAGTGCAGCCGAGCATGCTCTTCCTCGACCCGCCCGACCACGACCGGCTGCGCGGCCTCGTCAACAAGGCATTCACGCCCAAGGCCGTCGACAAGATGGCGGCGCGCGTCCAGGAGATCGCGGACGAGCTCCTCGACAAGCTGGCGGGACGTGAAGGCTTCGACCTCATTGCCGACTACTCGGCGCCCCTCCCGACGATCGTGATCGCCGAAATGCTGGGCGTCGACCCCAACGATCAGGCGCAGTTCAAGACGTGGTCGGACGCGATCATCCAGGGCTTCAACCCCTTTATGAGCGACGAGCAGCGCCAGGCGATCGAAGGCGCCAGCCAAGCGCTGAACGCCTACCTCCGCAACGCCGTCGCCGCCCGCCGCGCGGCACCCGCCGATGACCTGATCACGGGCATGATTAAGGCGGAAGACGCCGGAGACTTCCTCTCCGACGACGAGATCGTGACCATGATTGGGCTGCTGCTGCTCGCCGGGAACTTGACGACGACCGACTTGATCGGCAACGGCGTCTATGCGCTGCTCCAGAATCCGGGCGAATGGGCCAAGCTCCGGGACAACCCCTCGCTGATCCAGAACACGGTCGAAGAGATGCTGCGCTTCGACCCGCCGGTGACCCAAAGCGGCCGGATCGTGGTCAAGGATACGGTGGTCGCGGGCTGCCCAATCGCGGCGGGCTCGTCACTCTCGCCCTTGTTGCTGGCCGCGAACCACGACCCCGCGTTCAACCCCGACCCACACCGCTTCGACATCACGCGCGAGGAGATCAAGCACGTGAGCTTCGGCGGTGGCCGCCGCTACTGTTTGGGCGCCCCGCTCGCCCGGCTGGAGGCGCAAGTCGCCGTCGGCACGCTGGTCAAGCGGTTCCCGGACCTGCGGCTGGCCGGGGACAAGGTTGAGCGCCGATCTGTGCCGGCGTTCAACGGCCTCGTGGCGCTCAACGTGGTCACCTAAAGGGCGCCGCCAGCGTCGGCGCACAGCACGTGGCGAGCCCAGCGGAGCGTAAAATAGATCCACTGCGGAGAGTGGAGCGAGTAGAATAGCGGGATGCCCAGCCCCTTTCCAGGAATGGACCCGTACCTCGAAGACCGTGGCCACTGGCCGGACCTGCACCAACGCCTGATCTATCACATCGGGGAGGCTCTGCGGCCGCAACTACGGCCCAATTATGTCGCGAGAATCGGCGAACACGTGGAGATTGCCGGCTTTGATCGGCAATTTGTACCGGACCTGATCGTGCTGAAGCGGCCGGGCGAAGGGACGCCGCGGAGTGCGCCCGGGGCGATGGTGGCCGACGCGCCAACCACGGTCTCGTTGCTCAGGTCCGAGCGCTTGATCCCGTACCTTGAAATCGTCCATCGCGGTACCCAGGACGTGGTCACGCTCGTTGAAGTCCTCAGCCCATCCAACAAGTCAGGCACGGGACGGACGGAGTACTTGGCGAAGCAAGCGGAAGTGCTCGCCAGCGGGTCTCATTTCGTCGAAATCGACCTGCTGAGCAGCGGCATCCCCACGGTCGGCGCACGTCCAGTGATCCCGTTCGATGACCGCGACTCTCGCTATGTGGTGTCGATCTCCCGCGCCCCTAACCGGCGAGTCCTCGAAGTTTACGCCTTCGGGCTCCGCGAACGACTGCCCCGGTGCGCCATCCCGCTGCGCGGCGACGACCCTGATGTGATTCTGGACCTTCCCGCGGTCCTCGCGCGGGCGTACGATTCGGGCGATTACGACCTCGTGCTGGACTACTCCCAGCCGCCGCCGGTCGCGCTCAGCGATACCGATACGGCCTGGGTGCAGGCCCTGTTGAAGGAGCGCGGCTTGGTCCCCGAGTAGCCCGTACGACCGGCCGACGACCTGGCGCGATGGCGCCTATCCCGCCAGGACGACCGGCCGGGCCTCTGGATACACCGCTTGGCAGAAACCGTGGTTGCAATACCCGTTCGGGTAGCGGTGCAGGTACTGCTGATGGTACGGCTCCGCGTAGTAGAAGGCGCCGGCCGGCTCGATGACGGTCGCGATCGTCCCGAAACCCGCCTTGCTTAGGGCCCGCTGATAGCGTTCGAGCGAAGCCTGAGCCAGGGCCGCTTGATCGTCGCCATCAGTGAAGATGGCGGAGCGGTACTGCGTGCCAATATCGTTGCCCTGGCGGTTGAGCTGCGTCGGGTCATGGTTCTCCCAGAAGACTTTGAGGAGCGCGTCGTACTCCACCCGGGCAGGGTCGTAGACGACGACGGCCGCCTCGGCGTGGCCAGTCCGCTCGGAACAAACCTCTTCGTACGCGGGGTTTGGCGTGTAGCCACCGGCGTAGCCGACGTACGTCGAATACACGCCAGGGACCTTCCAGAGGAACTTTTCGGCGCCCCAGAAGCAACCCATCGCGAAGGTGGCGGTGCGGTAGCCTTCGGGCCACGGGCCTGTGAGCGGCGTCCCCAGGACGAGATGCTTGCCAACCACCGGTATGGCTTCGGCGCGGCCCGGCAGCGCGTCTTCGGGTTGAAGGGTTTTCCGTCGCAGGAACATGGATGTCCTCGTGGGTCAGGTGTGGGCCTCCACTGTAGCACTTGACCAAAGCCACCGTCCGTCGCCCTGAGCGATACCGACGCGGCCTGGGTGCAGGCGCTGCTCAAGGGCGCGGGCCCGATCCCAGCCTAACGCCCTTGGACGCTTGGCCAGGAAGTTGGCGTATGATGCGGAAACCGGCGAACTCGCCGAGCCGCATCAACCCGCGGAGACAATCACCCCGGAGGACACACCCATGGCGAAGCCCACAAACGATGACTACATCTCGATCCGGCGCGTCGCGGAACGGTACGTCGACGCCGTCAACCGCTTCGATGGCGAGGCCTGGGGCCAAACCTGGGCCCCCGACGGCGTCTGGGCCGTCGGCCAAACCTACACAGGCCGCGAGACGATGGTCGCCGCCTGGACCGGCATCATGAAGAGCATCCCGCACGTGTACATGCACGTGTACTCTGGCGTCATCGACGACGTCACCGGCGACACGGCCAGCGGCCGTTGGTACATGGGCGAATTCCTCGACCTCCCGGGCGGCGCCCGCAGCATGAACTCCATCTGCTACTTCGACACCTACACGCGCATCGACGGCCAGTGGTACATCCAGACGCGCAAGTTCTCGGCGCTGTACCGTGGCCCCGCCGATCTCAGCGGCGAGTTCTTCTCCATCGCGCCGGCCTAGTCTCGAATCCGTCGCGCCTGGCGCACCGGCTCGCGCCGTCGGGCGAGGCAAGTCACAATCGTGCTCGGCCGCGACCTCGCGGCCGAGGAGCAAGCCCGTGACCTCGCCCCAACCGATCGTCATCCCACCGCCGTCCCTTGATGACGTGCTCTACGAAAAGCGCGACGGCTTCGCCGTGATCACATTGAACCGGCCCGTCGTCCTCAACGCCATCAACTGGTCGATCTTGCGGCGGCTGGAAGTCGCGTTCGACCAGGCGGAAGGCGACGACAGCGTCCGCGTCGTCATCCTGACGGGCGCCGGCCGCGCCTTCTCCGCTGGCGGCGACATCCAGTCGACACCGCCTGAGGACGGGCTGCCCGTGCCGTCGGGCTTCGACCTCAACCTACGCATCTGGCGGATGGCCAAGCCGGTCATCGCGGCGGTGCGCGGCTACGCGGTCGGCCAGGGCCACGAACTTGCGGGCATATGCGACTTCACCATCGCGAGCGAGGATGCCGTCTTTGGCGAGCTCCAGATCCGCCACGGCTTCGGCCCGCCCGTGCTGATCACCCCGTACCTTGTCGGCCCGAAGCAAGCCAAGGAGTTGCTGCTCTTGGGAGAGCGCCTCAACGCGCAGGAGGCGCTTCGGCTGGGGCTGGTCAACCGCGTTGTCCCGGGCGACGAGCTCATGGCGGCGTCGGAAGCGATGGCCCGCAAACTGATCACGTTGCCCCAGGCGACGGTGCGGGCGAACAAGCTGCTGGTGAACCACGTCCACGAACTTGCGGGCTTCAACGAGGCGCTCCGCTACCGCGATGATCCCGTCTTGGGGCCGACTTCGGCCCTCCGTGGCGACGACACCGACCCGCACCTCAAGGTGCTGCGGGAACAGGGCTGGGAAGCCTTCCGCAAATCGCGCGACGCCAACTACCGCGGCGAATGACGGCTGTGGAGTCATGGGTGAGCGCCCTACGCGAGCGCTGCCTCACCCCTTCCCGCACGCTGACGGGCCGTATCGACCGCCCAACGGTCGAGGCTTCGGCGGCTCACCCGCCTCGGCCTTTCAATGGTAGCGATCAAGTCGCCGCGTTCGATCGCGAGATACACTGCGGCCCGGCTCACGCCTCGCTCGCCAGCTACCATCTCCGCTGAGACGTAGCTGTCGTCGCAGGGATCCTGTCCCGGTTCGTCACCCAGCATCGGGCCCACGTCTCCGCTTAGGATCGAGAGCCGGTCACTGAAGTCTTTCGTGGCCCGGTAGAGCGGATGCCGAGCAACGATCAACGTCACCCGGCGGCCCTGCTCCAAGACCGGGTTCTCGTCGCTGAACATCAAACCTTCAAACTCGCGCCCGGGCATCCGGGACTTCCAGGCCGCGTAACAGAGATCGAAGAACACCCTCTCCACGTCGCTGAGCTGTCCCAGGTCGATGAGTTCCCGGTCGAGGGTTATGTAGCTTCCGCCCGTGTTCATGGCGCGATCTCCTTCTCTGGTCGATGGCCAGGCGTGCAACCAATCGTCCTACCCTCGGCCAGGGCCAAGCACGTCTGGAATGCCGGCGATCACGACCATCACCGCCTCCTGCCGAAACTCCACCCGCACCCAGTCGGCAAGGGCGATGAAGTCGCCGAGTGTGCGCCACGAACCGAAGGCAAGCATGTAGAGGCGCGAGCGGTCGGTGTGTACCCGGCCGTCCGGCCCTGCCCACGCCCCCTCGGACTCCGGCTGCCGCGTCCAACCGCCAGCGAGGGCAAGGAGGCGCGCTTCAAGCGCATCCCACTGACGGCGTTCGAACGGCTGGCCATCGTTGTCCTGGACTGGCACGATGATCGTGGATTGGATCAAGGCGGCGATCCATTTCCTTCGGTTCTATTCTAAGCGCCATGCTTGACCGTTTGTCAAGCTGCCCGCTTGACGTTTGGCCCGTTCGCAGAGGAGGAGGGCACGCTTGTCACCGGCGCCGCCACTACAAGGGACGCATGGCCGCCCTTACCCGCCCGCGACGGCAGGCACGATGCTGATCTCGTCGCCATCCTTCAACGGGGAGGCGAGCCCTTCCATGAAGCGGACATCCTCGCCGTTGATGTAGAGGTTGACGAAACGGCGGATGTCGCCGGCGTCATCGAGGATGCGCGCTCGCATGCCCGGGTGATTCGCCTCGAGATGCGTGATGCATTCGCCGAGCGTCCCCCCGGCGCCGGGGACGATGGATAGGTTGCCCGTCAACCCGCGAAGCGGCTGCGGGACACGCACGTTAATTGCCAAGTTGTTACTCCAGTTCGTATTGCAAGGCTAGCAGGGCCGCGCGGCTTTGAGGATGCGGCGACGCCTGGATTGTGGGCAGGCGAGGGCCGCTAGCCTTCGACCACATCGCCCGAGACGGAGTCGACGCGGACGCCGCGCCCCTGCGCCCAGGCGAGGCCGCGTTCGATCTCGGCCGCTTCGCCTTCGAGTTCGAGGACGACCCAGCCCGTGTGTTCGTCGACATCCGCCATGCGGACATTCGTAATGACCGCGAACTCCTTGCCGAGCAAGTAGATCACGGGCTCCTTGATCAGGTCTTCGGGGAAGGTGAACCGCACGCGTCGCACAGCCATTAGTGAGCCGCCTCCAATGAGCGGTAGGATGCATAGGCCGCCGTAAAGCTCTCGACGGTGGGGTCGATGACGAGGGCCGGATCGAGCGCTTCGGCGACCGCTTCGAGCGTCTTGAAGCCGGCCCCCGTGAGGAACGCGACCACCGACTCGTCGGGGTCGATTGTACCGCGTTCGGCGAGCTGTTTGAGCGACGCGACGGTGACGCCGCCCGCTGTTTCGGCGAAGATGCCTTCCGTCTCGGCGAGGAGCTTCATCCCGGCCACGATTTCGGGGTCCGAGACGTTGCCGCAGCCACCCTTCGTGTCCCGTAGCTGGCAAAGCGCGTAGTAGCCGTCGGCCGGGTTGCCGATGGCGAGCGACTTGGCGATCGTCTTCGGCTTCTGTGGGCGGAAGTTCATCGAGCCTTCCTCCCAGGCGGTCGCGACCGGCGAGCAGCCCGTCGCCTGTGCGCCGCTCATCCGGGTACGGGGGGCGTCGATCAGGCCCACCTTGGCAAACTCTTCGAGGCCCTTGCGGATTTTGACGAAGAGCGAACCGCTGGCGATCGGGACGACGCAATGGTCGGGCGCGCGCCAACCGAGCTGCTCGGCGACTTCGAAGCCGAGCGTCTTCGAGCCCTCCGCGTAATACGGCCGGATGTTGACGTTCACGAAAGCCCACTCTTCGTGGACGCTGACCAGTTCAGCGCAAAGCCGGTTGACGGCGTCGTAGTTGCCCCGGACCTTCACGAGCGTCGGGCCATAGATGCTGGACCCGATCACCTTGCCCGATTCAAGGTCGTCCGGGATGAAGACGACAGCCTCCATGCCGGCGGCGGCGGCGTGGGCCGAGACGCTATTGGCGAGGTTGCCGGTACTGGCGCAGGCGAGCTTCGTGAAGCCCATCTCTCGCGCCCTCGAACTGGCGATGGCGACGACTCGGTCCTTGAACGACCAGCTCGGGTTCATGGTGTCGTTCTTGAGGTAAAGGTTGTTGAGGCCGAGCGCCTTGCCGAGGTTCTTCGCCCGGATGAGGGGCGTATAGCCCGCGCCGATGTCGACTGCGGTCTCGGCCTCAACTGGAAGGAAGTCCTTGTAGCGAAAGAGGCTGGCGGGGCCGGCGGCGATCCGCTCGCGGCTGACAACCTTCTTGATCGCGTCGTAGTCGTAGGCGACTTCGACGGGGCCGAAGCAGAATTCGCAGACGTGGAACGGGCCGAGCGCGTACTCTCGCCCGCACTCGCGGCAACGGAGACAGGTGGCGAAACTCATGAGGGTGCTCCCGACACGCCGGGCAGAGAGGCCCGGCTAGAACGGCGCCCCCGCCGCGACTGAGCGCGGTCCGGGCGCGGACGGGTGGGATGGTAGGAAACGCCCTCCGACGAGGGGCTAACGCATCACCATACGGCCCAACGAGGAAACCATGTGCTGCTCCTCAATCCGCGTGTGGGCCGTCGAACCGTCGAGCGTAGTCGCTCTCATCTCCCCTTCCGAAGAAGGGCCGGAATTGGCACCTTAACCACCATCGGCGGCCAGGTTGCCCGGGGCATCGTCGGGCCGGTAACCCTTCGCCCCATCTCGATAAGCGCGGCCACGTGCGCGGGAATGTAGCCTTTATGGTAGCGCACGGGCGGGAGGTGGCGCTACTGCCAGAGAAGCCTCGTCGCTAACCCTTGGGCCGTTTGGCGGCCCGGCGGTGTTTGGTTTTTGCCTCGAAGCGCTGCCAGGCCTCGTCGTGGGCTTCGCGGGCGCCCTGACGGCCCGCGTCGAGGACATCCTTCGCGGTGTCGCCGATGCCGAGAGCGATGGCACGCACCCAGCCGAGGACGCCGCCTTCTTCAGGCCGCGGCGGAATGGGACGGCGCTCTTCGGGGCTGCTCACCGCTTCTTCCCCTGCTTCCGGCCGCGAACCCGCCCGCCGAGGCCCGTGACGGCGCCCAGGCCGGTCCGCACGCCCTTGACGACGGAGTAGGCGCGGATGAGCGGCGAGACGACCGTTTCGCCGGCGAACTCCGTCGTCCCGCGGACGTTGTCGAGCGACGCCTTCAGCGAATCGACGGCGGGCGCGACGTTGTTTTCGAGCAGCCGCTTCATCGAAAAGACGAGGAAGACAAGGAGGGCGAGCAGGATCAGGAAGAGGAGGCCCGACAAGAACCAGAACAGCGTCGAGAAGATGATGGCGATATCGCGCCATTCCTCCCAGCTATCGGGCAGTTGCCACGAGTGGTGGGTCGGGATCGGCCAGATATCGCCGCCGAAGTAGGCGACGGTGACCGAGAGCGAGATGTAAAAGAGCGCGAGGACGATGGCGCCGCCGCCGAAAAACGCAACTGCACGCATGCGCCAGCCTCCTGTCTCGCGATGCTACTGGGGCCGGGCCGCCAGAGGCAATATTTCAGGCGATCCCGAGGCTGATCCTGCACTGGGTACGCTCGCACCCATCCAGTCCGACTGGCCCGACCAGGGATGCCGCTACGGCAAGGGCTTTGGCTCCGGCTTCGGCTCGATGTCGTAGCAACGCGGGCAGAGCGGGATCTCGAACTTGGTACCGCAGCGCGGGCAAACGTTCACGTCACGATGGTACTCGATCGGCCGGACCCTTCGCGAGCTGATGCTTAGTCGAACCAGCGCGCCTCGCCCGGGAGGAGTTCGTGGGCCGCGATCTGGCCTCGGGCTTCCACGGCGACGATCCGAGGCCGGTCGAGGTCGTTCCGCAACTGGAGGCGGCCGCTGACGGGACGCTGAAAGAGGCCCGCGTACGTGAGCGAGGCTGAGTCGCCCACACAGCGGGGCGTTTTGCCGCGACCCGCGACTTGCAGGAGCAGGCCCTCGTGGGGCCGCAGAAAGATGTCACCCATGCCGAGCATCCGCTGATTCCACAGGTCGAAGGCGACCTCGCCAGGCGCCAGATGCTCGCTCCAGGTCACCCAGCGTCCCTCGTCGCCCCAGTTGAGAAAGCCGACGAGCGCGCGGTCATCCGCGAGATTCACGCGCCAAGCGGACGCGACAGGGCCATCGCTCAGGTCAAGCGCCCGCGCCGCGACCCCGGCCGGCGGGAAGAGCGCCTGCGCCATCTCACGGCGGCCGGGCGCGAGAGCCGGAAGGTCGTCGGACGCCACGACCAAGCCGCCCGAGAGCGCGATGGAGGTCGCGAGAA
>CAMAUF010000032.1 GCA_945861295.1 bacterium
CCGAAGACCACCCGCTCGCCTACTACGACTTTGAGGGCGAGATCCCGGCCGGCGAGTATGGCGGCGGGCGCGTCATCCTCTGGGACCAGGGCACCTATGAGACGCACAAGTTCCGCGACCGCGAGGTCATGGTCACGCTGAACGGGCGGCGCGTGCAGGGCAAGTATGTCCTCTTCCCAACGGACGAAGCCGCCAAGCAGTGGATGGTCCACCGTATGGACCCGCCCTCCGATCCGGCGCGCGAACCCATGCCGGCGACGATTCAACCGATGCTCGCCAAACTCGCCCCGGTCCCGGCCGACGATCAGGCCTACGGCTACGAGGTCAAGTGGGATGGCGTCCGCGCGGTCGCGTTTATCCGTGGCGGGCGGGTGCGCTTGCAGAGCCGCCGCCTGCTCGACACGACCAAGCAGTACCCGGAGCTCGCCAAGCTCGGCGAAACGCTCGGCGCACACGAAGTTGTGCTCGACGGCGAAATCATCGCCTTCGACGACCAAGGCACGCCCCGCTTTGAACGGCTCCAGGAGCGGATGAACCTCGTCCGCGACGTCGACATCCGGCGGAAGGCGCGCGAGGTCCCGATCGCCTACATGATCTTCGATTTGCTCTACCTCGATGGCCGGTCGCTGATGGCGTTGCCATATCGCTCGCGCCGCGAATTGCTGGATGGTCTCGCGCTCGAAGGGCCCAACTGGCACACGCCGCCGTACCACGCTGGCGGCGGAGACAGCCTGCTCGCCGCGACCAAGGCCCAGAACCTCGAAGGCATCGTCGCTAAGCGCCTCGAGAGCGCCTACGAACCGGGGCGCCGCGGCGAATCCTGGCTCAAGATAAAGAACTCCCTGCGCCAGGAATTCGTGATCGGCGGCTGGACGCCAGGCGTCGGCTCGCGTGAGTCGACGGTCGGCGCGCTCCTGGTCGGCTACTACGACTGCTTGCCGGCGCAGGCCGCCGCCGAGGGACGCGCACAGCGCCTCCACCTCGCTGGGAGGGTCGGCACCGGTTTCACGGACCGCACGCTGCGGCTGCTCACGAGCGAGTTCGCCAAGCTCCGCACCGAGACCTCTCCGTTCGATGTGGGCGCCCCTGAACCTGGCGCGCTGTTCGTCGATCCCGTCCTCGTCTGCGAAGTGGACTTCCTCGAATGGACGGAGGCGGGCACGCTGCGCCATCCCTCGTTCGAAGGCCTGCGCGACGACAAAGCTCCCCGCGAGGTTGTGATCGAGAGCGAAACGACCTGGGCTTCCTCGCCGGCCGAGTCAGCGGTCGTCCAACGGCCAGCGGCGCGCCTCCGCGGTAAGCGTCCCGCCGTCACCAAAGCCGCCGAGGCTCGCGTGAGCGTGACCGTTGAGGGGCGCGAACTCACGCTCTCGAATCTCGACAAGGTGCTGTACCCCGCCGCCGCCTTCACCAAGGCCGAGGTCATCGACTACTACCGCCGGGTCGCCACGGCCATGCTGCCGCACCTGAAGGGCCGCGCGATGACCCTGAAGCGCTACCCGAACGGTGTCGACTCCGACTTCTTCTACGAGAAGGAGTGTCCGTCGCATCGGCCGCCCTGGGTCCAGACCGTCGCCATCTATAGCCGCCACAACGCGCGCGAAATCAACTACGTGCTCGTCGAAGACTCGCCGACCCTGGTCTGGTTGGCGAACCTCGCCGCACTCGAGCTGCATCCGCTGCTCTCGCGCATGCCCGAACTGCTTGCGCCGACCTCGGTCGTCTTCGACCTCGATCCCGGCCCGCCAGCGGGCGTGCTGGAGTGCGCCCGCGTCGCGCTCTGGCTGCGCGAACTGTTCGCTTCACTTGGCCTTGCGGCGGTCGTCAAAACGTCTGGCTCCAAAGGCATGCAGGTGTATCTCCCGCTCAACACCGCGACCACATTCGATGACACGAAGGCGTTCGCGCATGGCGTCGCTCGCTTGCTCGAACGCCAACACCCGCGGGAGGTGGTCTCGTCCATGAGCAAGACGGTGCGCGCGGGCAAGGTGTTTGTCGATTGGAGCCAGAACGACGACCACAAGACCACGATCGCGGTCTATTCGCTGCGCGCCCGTGAGCGCCCGTTCGTCTCGACGCCTGTGACGTGGGAGGAGGTCGAAGCGGCCGTGGCGGCATCGTCCGGCAAGCGCCTCGCGTTCGAGGCTGGCGAGATCCTGACGCGCGTGGCGTCGCTGGGCGACCTCTTCGCCCCGATGGTCGAGCTGCGTCAACAGCTCCCGGCGTTCTCGGCGTAGCGGAAATGACCCGCCTCGACAAGCAGGGCCGGATCTGGCGCGGACGCCCGCGGCTGCCGAACTTCTCCACATGGGCGAAACACCGTTGGCGGAACTCTCGGATGAGGCCTGGCTGCGCCGGGCGAGGGAGCACGTGGCGAAGACGGGAAGCTGGGATGTCGACATGGATGGCGAAGGCCCGCCGGTCAAGCCCTCTGAGCTGCGCTCGCCCGTGCCGGCGCGCTGCCCCCGTTGCCGCGATGAGCCGGAACTTCACGTCTTCGTCCGCCGCGAGATTACGTCGGGGACGCCGCTGCTCTACTGCAGCCGGTGTAACGGCTTCTGGGCGCAAGGCGGCGCGCTCTCGATCGGCCTGTTGCCCGAGGATCGGGGCCATCCGGCACTGACGGCGAAGGCCTTGCCCACGCTCTGCCGCTCCTGCGGCGGCGTGATCGGCCCCGCAGGACTGTGTGCCGGCTGCGGCGGGACACCTGGGCCGTTGCCCTGCCCTGTCTGCCGCAGGGAGATGACACGCATGACGCAGGGGCCGGCGGCGCTCGACGAATGCAAGGAGTGCCGCGGCGTCTGGTTCGACGCCTCCGAGATGGTCCGCGTCTACGGCTTCGCGCTCAACGACCCGCGCGCGAAAAAAAAGTAGTGCTGCGTCGACCCGCACAACGACACCCGAGATTCAATCAGCCTACCAGATGCCGAGCGCCATTTTCACGTCCTCGCTCGCCATCGTGCGCGGGTCCCAGGGCGGGCTCCAGACGATGTTGACGTCGACGTCCTTCACGGCTGTGAACTCCTTGAGTTTGGCGTAGACCTCGCCGCGAATGACCGGCCCGAGCGGGCAGCCGGGGCTCGTCAGCGTCATCGTGACGATGACCGTGCCCTTGTCGAACTCGAGGTCATAGACGAGGCCGAGTTCGACGATGCTCATGTTGATTTCGGGGTCTTTGACCTCGGCGACTTTTTCGCGCATCTGGTCATAGGTTGGGATAACGCCAGTGTCACTCATGATGATCTTCCTCCGGGAGAGTATTCTTCTGGTTCGAGGATCCCCTCGAGGAGCGTCCACGCGAGCATCGCGCACTTGACGCGAACGGGGAATTTGGCGACGCCGTGCAGCGCCTCCAGGTCGCCGAGGATGGCGGCCGGTTCGCCGCCTTGGACAAGCATCGAGCGCACGGCCAGGCACACCTCTCGCGCCTCGCCCCGCGAAACGCCGGTCAGCCGCTCGGTCATCAGCGAGGCGCTGGCCTGGCTGATCGCGCAGCCCTGACCGTCGAACGCCAGGCAGGAAAGGCACTCGCGGTCGAAGGTGAGGTCGAGGATGACCTCGTCGCCGCAGACGGGGTTCATCCCCTCCGCCGTCCGCGTGGGGGCCGCAAGCCTGCCGCGGTTCTTCGGGTTCCGCGAGTGGTCGAGGATGACCTCGCGGTAGAGTTCGTCAAACAGCGAGGCGCTGGCCATGGCCGAACCTCCTGATCGTGTCGCGCAATGCCGACGTAAGGGCGTCGACCTCGCGCGGCTCGTTGTAGAGGGCGAAGCTCGCCCGGTTCGTCGCCGGCACGCCGAGCTTGCGCATCAAGAGCTGGGCGCAATGGTGCCCGGCTCGGATCGCGATGCCCTCGGCGTCGAGCACCTCGCTGACATCGTGCGGGTGGATGCCGTCGACGGTGAAGCTGACGGCGCCGCCGCGGTCGTCCGGGTTGCGCGGCCCCTGCACAGCGACGCCCGGGATCGCAAGGAGCTGCTCGAGCGCGTACGCAGTCAGGTCGCGTTCGTGCGCGCGGATGGCGGGCATCCCGATCGCGCCGAGGTACTCGATAGCCGCCCCGAAAGCGATCACGTCCGCGATGTTTGGCGTGCCGGCTTCGAACTTGTGGGGCAGGTCGGCCCAGGTCGAACCCTCTTGCTTCACGACGGAGATCATGTCGCCGCCGCCGAGGAACGGGTCCATCGCGGCTAGTAGGTCGCGGCGGCCCCAGAGCACACCCACGCCGGTCGGGCCGAGCATCTTGTGCGCCGAAAAGGCGAAGAAATCGCAGCCGAGAGCCGCGACATCGACCGGCAGATGCGGCGCGCTTTGCGCCCCGTCGACGACCGTGATCGCGCCGAACTGGCGTGCCACGGTGGCGATCTCCGCGACCGGATTGATCACGCCGAGCACGTTCGACATATGCACGACCGAGACGAGCTTGGTTCGCGGCCCGATCAGCGCGCGCATCGAGTCCAGGTCGAGGTAGCCATCCGGCGTGACGTCAGCGAAGCGCAGCGCCGCGCCCCGCCGCCGCGCCAGCAGCTGCCAGGGGACGATGTTCGAATGGTGCTCCATCAGGCTCAGGACGATCTCGTCGCCCTCGTTGACGAAACGGTCGCCCCAGCCGTGGGCGATCAGGTTGATCGCCTCTGTCGTGTTCCGGGTGAACACGACCTCTTCGGGGGAGGCCGCGCCGATGTGGGCGGCGACCTTCCTGCGCGTGCCTTCGTAGGCTTCCGTGGCCCGGACGGCGAGCGTGTGGATGCCGCGATGGATATTCGCGTTGTCGTGTTCGTAGTAGTGGACGAGCGCCTGGATAACCTGGCGCGGCTTCTGGGTCGTCGCCGCGTTATCCAGGTAGACGAGCGGATGCCCGTTCACGACCTCGTTCAGGATCGGGAAGTCCTTGCGGATTGCGGCCGTGTCCAACACGTCGATGCCTCCTTCGCGGTTTACCTGAGGCGTGCCATGCGTTCTTCGATGACGTCCGTGAGTTCGTCTTGGACCGCTTCGCCCGGGATGCGGCCGATGACCTGACCCAGGAATGCGCGCACGAGCAGCGCCTGCGCTTCTTTCAGCGGGATGGCCCGAGTCTGGAGGTAGTAAAGCTGTTCCTGGTCGACGGGCCCAGCTGCGGCGCCGTGGCTGACGCGGCGGACGTCGCTCGTCAGAATTTCGAGGACCGGGTCGCTGTCGGCCTTCGCCTCGCGGCTGAGGAGCAGCGTCCGGTTGACCTGGTTGGCGTCGGCGTTCTTGGCGCCGAGGCCGACGCGGGTCAGGCCGTAGTAGACGGCCTTCGACTTGCCCGAGAGGGCCGCCTTGAAGAGCAGGTCGCTCCGCGTGTCCGGCGCGACGTGGTCCTGGACGGTGTAGAAGTCCGAATGCTGCCGATCCGTGCCGATCGCGGCCGAAAAAAGCTCGCTCGATGACCCGCGCCCTTGCAATGAACTCTCCAGGTGGCCCTTGACGACGGCCCCGCCCGCCACGATGTGGGCAGCGATGATTGCGGAGTCGCGCTCGGTGACCGTTCGCTGCTCGAGGAAGACTCGCGTCTTCTCGCCCCAGTGGTGGATGGCGACGTAGCGGACCTCGGCGCCCGGGCCAGGCACAATCTCGATGGCTGGCACGACGGTGAGCTCTCCGTCGCTCGAATGGAAGTCTTCGATAACCGTGACCCGGCTATTGGCGCCGGTCACGATCAACGTGTGCGGCGCCGCGAACTGATCCGGCGAAACAAAGCCGCGGACAATGCGGACGGGCAACCTAACGTCGGTGTTCGCCGCCACTTCGACGAGGACGCCGCCGCGGAGGAAGGCGTAATGGAGCGCCGTGAAGCGGTTTCGTTCCGGGGCGACACGGCTGCCGAGGTGCTTGGCGATGGTCGCGGCCGCCGTTCCGGTGGCGCCCTCGAAGGCGGCGACGCTCAAGCCAACGGCTTCGGACACTTCGACGATGGCGATTTCGCTGTTCTGGGCGACCACGAGGGCAGCCTGTTCGCCTGTCACGGGGCAGCTACGGCGTACCTCGACGAGGTCCCGTGTGACCGCGCCGATCGCCGGCGTCAGACCCTCAAGGTCGTACTTCGTGACATCGAGGTACTTCCAGGGGCGTTCGCGGCGGCCGTCGGGCCACGACAGCGCCGCCGCCAAGGCCGCGCCTTCCGCCCGAAGCTTGGCCACCGCGGGGAGGTCGGCGAGTTGTTCGCCGAGCGCGGCGCTCGCCCTCATGCCGAGCCGCGTCGCCCGCTCCTCTTGTACGATCGTGGAAGTCATAGCTCTCCTCCGGCCTGCCGTGGCCGCGAACTGAAGTGCGCGGATCTGGGTTTGCTTCGGCCGGCCTAGCCGATGGCGCCTTCCATCTGCATTTCGATCAGGCGGTTGAGTTCGACGGCGTACTCCATCGGCAACTCCTTGACGATCGGCTCAACGAAGCCGTTGACGATCATCTTCGCCGCCTGCTCTTCGCTGAGGCCGCGGCTCGTCAGGTAGAAGAGTTGGTCTTCGCTCAGCTTCGAGACGTAGGCCTCGTGCTCGATCGAGACATCTGGGTCGTCGACTTCCATGGTCGGGTAGGTGTCGCTGCGGGAAGACGCGTCGAGCAGGAGCGCGTCGCAGCGGACCGTCGACTTCACGCCGTGGCAGCCAGGGTGGACCTTGAGCAGGCCGCGGTAACTGGTCCGGCCGCCGTCTTTGCTGAGCGACTTCGAGATGATCGTTGAGGTCGTGTTGGGGGCGCCATGGACGATCTTGCCGCCGGCGTCCTGGTGCTGCCCTTCGCCGGCGAACGCCAGCGAAAGGATCTCGCCGTGCGCGCGCTCGCCGAGCAGGTAGATGCTCGGGTACTTCATCGTCAGCTTCGAGCCGAGGTTGCCGTCGACCCACTCCATGACCGCGTCTTCGTAGGCGACGGCGCGCTTGGTGACGAGGTTGTAGACGTTGTTCGACCAGTTTTGGATGGTCGTGTAGCGCACGCGTGCGCCCTTCCTGACGATGATCTCGACGACCGCTGAATGCAGCGAGTCCGTGGTGTAGATCGGGGCCGTGCAGCCCTCGACATAATGCACTTGACTGCCTTCGTCGGCGATGATCAGGGTGCGCTCGAACTGGCCCATGTTCTCCGTGTTGATCCGGAAGTAGGCCTGGAGCGGGATATCGACCTTGACGCCCTTCGGCACGTAGATGAACGAGCCGCCGGACCAGACCGCCGTGTTGAGGGCCGCGTACTTGTTGTCGCCAGACGGGATGATCGTGCCGAAGTGCTCGCGCACGATGTCTTCGTGTTCGGCCAGGGCCTGGTCCATGCCGAGGAAGAGGACGCCGAGCTTTTCGAGGTCCTCACGGATGTTGTGATAGACGACTTCGGAGTCGTACTGCGCGCCGACGCCGGCGAGGTACTTCTTCTCCGCCTCCGGGATGCCGAGTTTGTCGAAGGTCCGGCGGATGTAATCCGGCACGTCGTCCCAGGAGCGCTCGTTCCGGTCCGTCGCCTTGACGTAATAGTGGATGTTGTCGAAGTCGATGTCGCTGAGCTGGTCGGTCGAAGCCCAGCGCGGGTTCTCCATCGAACGGAAGAGTTCGAGCGCGTGGAGGCGCGATTCGAGCATCCAGGCCGGCTCGTTCTTGAGCTTCGAGATCGTCTTCACGATTTCAGGTGTGAGGCCCTTCTTCGCCTTGAAGAGCGCCTCTTCGGGGTCGAAGAAGCCCCACTCGTAGTCGTTCTTGATCTGGTCGGGCTGGACCAGTTCGGGCTTGGTTAGCTCAGGCGCCAGGGTCGCGGTCATGTTTCGCTCCTCGTTTTTAGGCGGTTGCCGCTGCGGCGGCTTCATAAGCGTCGTAGCCATTCGCCTCGAGCTCTTCGGCGAGCTCCGGGCCACCGGACTTCACGATCCGGCCCCCGACGAGGACGTGGACGAACTGCGGGCGGACATAGTTCAGCAAGCGCTGGTAGTGGGTAATCAGCAGAAGCCCCATCTCGGGGTTCATCAGCGTGTTCACACCCTCAGCCACGGTGCGCAGGGCATCGATGTCGAGGCCGGAGTCGGTCTCGTCGAGCACCGCCATGCGCGGCTGCAGCATCGCCATCTGCAGCATCTCGGCGCGCTTCTTCTCGCCGCCGCTGAAGCCGTCGTTGACGTAGCGGCGGGCGAAGTCGCGGTCCACTTTGAGCAGGTTCATCTGCTGATCGAGCAACTGCCGGAACTCGCGGATGGGCACGTCGCGGCCTTGCTTGGCGCTGACCGCCTGCCGCAGGAAGTTGACGAGCGTCACGCCCGGGATGGCGACCGGGTATTGGAAGGCGAGGAAGAGGCCGAGGCGAGCGCGCTCGTCGGGCTTGAGCTCGAGCAGGGATTGACCGAGCAGCTTCGCGCCGCCCGCGGTCACCACGTAGTTCGGGTTGCCCATGAGGACGTTTGCGAGCGTGCTCTTGCCGGAGCCGTTCGGGCCCATGATGGCGTGCACCTCGCCCGGATAGATCGTCAAGGTGAGACCTCTGAGGATCTCCTTGTTGGCGATCGAGGCGTGCAAGCCGTTGATTTCGAGGAGGGGAGTCTTGTTCATGCGGTCCTTTCGACACTTCCTTCAGCCGTCCGGGCCGGTCCGGGCCGAACGACGTATTCGCAACAATTGGCGCCGTCGACAATCCGGCGGATCTGCTCGACATCCATCTCGAGCAGCATCGCGATCGCCTTCCGGTCGGAGTCGCAAGGGAGGCTCGACACCTCCGCGGCACGGCGATATGGGCACTGGTCGTTGAGCAGATGGTACCCATCCGCTTCCGTGTGCCATTCGTGAAGGATGCCTTCGCTCCGCAGGGATTCCGTCACATGGACGATGCGCTGTTCGGCGGTGCGTGGGCCGGCCGGGGCTTCATGCCGGGCCGCGACTTCGCGCGCCATGCCCGATGACACGCTGTCGGAGACATCGCGTTCGTTAGCGACGCTGCGCAGGATGCGTCCGAGAAAATCGGCATAGTGCGCCGGGAGGGCCGCGACTGCGCTTTCGGTTGGGAAGTACGCGTAATACGGGCGGCCCGTCGCCTGGTGGACGGAGCGGACATCGATTAAACCGTCGGCCCGGAGGTGGTCGAGGTGGCGGCGCACCGCCGCAACCGTAATCTCGAGCCACTCGGCGAGATCCTCGGCACGAGCGGAGTGCCGCTCTACCAGAAACGCCAGCACACGGTCACGAGTCCCTTGCATCACCGCTAATCCTAAGCCAGCGCCATGGGTTCTGCAACTTTTGTGTTATTAAAGTCGCCTATGCTTTCTATCTACGCCCCCTACACCCCGGCCGAACGGCTTGAGGAAGCTCTCGGCGGCGACGTCAGTCGTGCGTCCGCCACGGAGCGCGCGCCCGAACTCCGCGCCGAGCAGCACGATCGAGGCGTTGATGTACATCCATAACAGGAACGCCAGGGCCGTCCCGAACCCGGCGTAGATTGCCGTGTCGGTCGTGAAGGGCAACAGGCCGATCAGGAGGCCGTACAACAGCTTCGTCGCCTCAAACGCGATCGTCGCGAACGCGGCGCTCGTCAGCGCCTCGCTCCATGGCGTCCCTTGGTTCGGGACGAACCGGTAGAGACCGGTGAACAAGATGAACGACACGCCCGCGGCGACACCCAGAGAGATCAGCTGCCAAGCCTGGATGGCCGAGACGGGCCCCACCCGCCCCGTCCGTTCGACGACGACCTGGATGGCCCCCGAGACGCTGACGGAGAGCGCGATCAGGATGCCGAACACGGGGATTACCGCGATGTCCACGAGCTTGCCTCGCCAGAATGCCCGCGGCTTCGTGTGGCGCGTCGCGTTCAGCCCGCTGCGGACGGCGCCGAAGATGCCGGTCGATGACCAGACAAGCCCGATGATCCCGAACCCGAGGCCCGCGATGCTGGCGTCCTGGGCGCGGTCGACGATCTGCTGCACATTGTTCCGGACGGACTCGGTCTCACGCAGGGGTACCTGCTCGAAGACGAGGTCGACGATCTGATTTCTGTCGACGACGAGGCCGCAGACCGAGAGGATGATCAGGGCCAGGGGGACGAGTGAGAAGATGGCGTAGTAGGCGATCGCGGCGGCGTGCGTGCTGCATCCATCCTGGTAGAACCCGCGAAAGGCCCAAATCACTGCGCTGGCCACTCGCCGCAGGGAGGCCGGAAGTCGAGCCCATTGGCGAAGCCAGGGACGCCACGGCCGGTAGGTCCGAGCCCGTCGAGTGGGCGCCGCTTTGCTCGCCATCCTGACCATGATGCGCCCTCGATTGGGATCTGTGAAGGCAAGCGATCGGTTACCGATTCGCAACCAGGGCCACGATCGCCGCGTCCCACTCTGGCGCGACCAGGTCCCACGCGAACCGTTCGGCGCTCACCCGCAAGAGCGGCGGCGCGTTCGGCGGCGCGCCCGCGCTTAAAAGGGTGCGAAGCAGCGCGAGGAGTCCGGCTTCGTCGTCGTACAATGCGGCCGCGTGCAGTTCGGGAGGCACGAGCGCTGGGTAGTTGAACTGACGTGGCGCGACCGGGAAGCAGCCGGCGTACATCGCCTCAACCGCGCCGATGCCGAAGAACTCGTGCCGTGTCGTGCTCACCGCGAAGTCGGCCTCCCACAGGAGCTCGCCGTACGCCTCGCGGCTCGGGGCGAAGCCGAAGTGGACGACCCTCCCAGCGAGCGCCGCGCGCAGGTCGCCAAGGGCCGGATGGGGGTTCGGGCCTGGTTCGCCAGCGAGGATCAGTTCGAACGGGATGCCTTCGGCGGCGAGCCGCGTTATCGTTCGCGCGAAAATGTCCGGCGCTTTGTCGAACTCCCAGCGGTGGTTCCAGAGGATGCGTGGCGCCCGGCCGGCCACGCGCTCAGGGCGCGCGATGCCGTCGAGCCAGGCCAATTCGACTCCGACCGGCAGGACTTGGCTTTTCGCACGGATGGCGGCGACGCCCTCCTCCCGCAGCCAGTTGTTGGGCTGGGCCGCAAGCGTGTCGAGCGCGCCGAGGAAGGCGTCGCGGTGGTAGTTCGAATTGAACGCAACGGCGTCGGCGGCGAGCGCGGACAGATAGTTCATTGCGCCGAACCACGAGTTGAGCTTCGTGCCAGCTATCCGCGGATACGTGAACTGGTTCTCGTGGAGGTAATAAAGCACGGGCACGCCAGCGGACCAGCGTCGCGTCAGCGCGAGGTAGGTGGGCAAGTCCAGCATGTCCGTGGCGACAATGACGTCGGGGACGCTTCCCCCTGGCGGCTGGGCGGACGCCAGTTCTTGGGCGCCGCGGCGCATCCGCCGCCGCCACTCGCCCTCGGGAAGCGTCAGCAGCTGCCACTCATGCCGGGAATGCGCGACCAGACCGTCCAGGAAGGCGCGATGGCTGCCGCCGTAGAACGGCTCGATGAAGAGGCCGGTTGCCATACGCGCCTCTATCTGCGCCTCGTGGCTCACGCGTGCACTGCCTCAGCGGTCGAAGGCCAGGACGCGGGACGGCGGTTACATGTGTCCGAGTTCGATGAGGCGTTCCAGGGCTTCGTGCAGGGCGCGGTCGTCCTCGTCCTTCGACTTGTACTGGCTCACCAGGTGACCGCCGTACTTCTGCACCAAGTACCAGTCATCGTCGATGATGAAGTCGGGACGCGGCTGAACCCGCGGGTCTTTGTCGAAGCATTCGTCGACCCATTCCC
>CAMAUF010000033.1 GCA_945861295.1 bacterium
CGGCGGTGGCCGCGACGCGAAGCCAGCGCCTGACCCAAACGGCCGCGGCGCGCCCCAGTCGCACGCCCGCGACCACGACGCCCACGCCAACCTCGACGCCATTCCCGCAAGGCACGCCAACGCCGACGCCGACCACCTGGCCAACGTTCACGCCCTCGCCGACGCGGGCGCGGTGAACGCGCGGCCCCGGTAGCGGCGGTATACTTCGGACCATGGAGGGTGCCTGAGATGACAGCCTTGGCAGTTGTCCGACCGTCCGGATGCCCGCCCGCGTTAGAGTCTGGGATGCGACTCAGCGGACGCGAGTTCGATTGGCGTTATGAACAGCGCGACGACCTGCGTGCCGAACTCGTCCAGGGGGTGGTGTACGTGTCCTCACCGGTGCGAATTGACGAACACGCGGAGCCGAACGCGGTAGCCGTTGCCTGGGTGAAGAACTACGCCGTGACCCATAGAGAGACGCGGGCCGCCACGAACGGCACGGCGCGCCTCTCCGAGGACGACCGGGTGCAGCCAGACGCCATGCTGTGGAAGCGGACGGGCGGCTCCGCGACGGTCGCTGAGGACCATTACATGGATGGCGGGCCCGAGCTCGTGGTCGAAGTGACGGCGTCGAGCAAGGCCTACGATCTCGGCCCGAAGATGGAGTCGTACCGCCAGGCGGGCGTCCAGGAGTACGTCATCTGGATGACCGAGGAGTGGCGGATCATCTGGTACAGCCTCGAGGACAGCCTCTATCGCGAGCTGCAGCCCGGGCCAGACGGGTGGACGGAGAGCCGGGTCTTCCCCGGCCTCCGCTTGCACATCCCGCGCCTCCTCGACGGCGACGATTCCGTCATCCTGCCGGGCGCTTCCTGAGCTACCGGCGCTGGCCCGTGAACCAGTTGTCCGGCTTGGCGATGACCAAGTCGCCCAGCAGCGGGTGCTCCGAAACGGTGCCGCCGCGTTGGGGGTCGGCCGACCCGCTCGTTTTGGTGTCGCCAACCTCTCCGTCCCAGCGGTTGATCATGCGGCCCTGGATTTTCGGGCCGAGGAACTCAATGGCGACGTTGCCGACGCCTGCCGCGGTGATATAGCTCAGGCAATCTTCGTGCATGCGGTTGACGATGTCGGCTTGCGAGGAGTTCGGCGTCAGGTAGCCCATCGCGGTGTGGTTCGTGTCGTCGGCGATCCACTCGATAATGCCGCCGGCCGCGACGAGGTCCGCCGTCGCCTTCACTGGGTCCGGCACCCAGAAGCCGATGTGCTGGATGCCCTCGCCGTAGGTGTCGAGCCACCGCTTGTGCGGCAGCTCGCCGTAGACGACCTCGATGATCTCGACCACCAGGCCGCCGAAGGCGCCATACGCGACCTTGATGCAGCCGGGCCCATCGTAGAGCGTGACGACCTGGAGCGCGGGGAGGATGTCGAACTTCGCGCCGATCAGGCGCTCGTAGGCGCGGGCCATCTTCTCGCAATCCTTCGCGACATAGCCGATATGGTGGGTCATGGGGGTGCCGAACGAAACGGTCATGGCAACTGGCCTCCTAGCCGGGATTCCTGGGATGAAGCGCGACTATACGCCAGCGCGCAAGAATTTGGTTGCGACGACCTTGCCGCTCAGCGGGTCGACTCTCATCCTGAGAGCGGTGACGCGTATCCGGATCCTCTGCATCACCGGCGTCGGGCGGACCGGAAGCACGCTGATTGACCGCGTCCTCGGGTCCGCCCCGGGAGTCGTGGCGGTTGGCGAGAGTCGCGCTCTCTGGGTTCGGCTGCGCGGCCGCAACAGTTTCTGTGGTTGCGGCGAACCGCAGCACGACTGCGGTTGGTGGACCGCCGCGCTCGGGGCCGCCTTCCCCGGCCAAGAAATCGATTTCGACACCGAAATCGCGCGCGAGCGGCGGCTGATGTCTCCAAAATCCGTCGCCCGGCTGATCGCGGGTGGACGCTGGCTTCGGCCACTTCGGGAAGACCTGCGGGCGTACGGCGAACTTCGGGCCCGGCTGTACGGCGCGATCCTCGAACAAGAGGGCGCACGGGCCATCGTCGACTCCACCAAGTTCCCGCTCTATGCGCTCCTGCTCGCGCGCAGCGGCAAGTTCGATGTGCGCGCCCTGCACCTCGTCCGCGATAGCCGGGCCGTCGGCTACGCGCGCACAAAACTGCGGGCGAACCCCAAGGTGACCGACGCGGCAACGACCCAGATGCGTGTGGGCGTTACCACTATGGCCTGGCGCTGGACGGCGTACAACGCGTTGGCCGAAGTCAGCGGCCGCCGGACGGCGCCTTACCTGCGCGTGCGCTACGAGGACTTCGTCGCCGAGCCGGCACGGTGGACGGCGCGAGTGCTCGCGTTCGCGGGGATCGAGGCCAGCGTGCCAGGAATCGAGGCGGCCGTGGTCCCGATGGCGCGTCACCACGTCGTTGGTTCGAACCCGGTCGCTCGGGAGGCGAGCGGCCTGGTCCGGATCGTGGCGGACACCGCCTGGCTCCGCGAATTCCCGCGTCGGAGCAAGGTCGTGACCACCATCCTTACGGCGCCGGGCCTGCTCCAATACCGCTACCCGCTCCGGCCCCGGCAACCTCGCCCGTGAGGTACGTTTGCCGGGCAGCGCCCGAGGCGCGATGCTCCTTCCAATGACCAAGCCGCGCATCATCTTCATTTCTGGCGTCGGACGGTCCGGCAGCACGCTCCTCGACCGCGTCCTCGGCCAAACGCCGGGCGTCGTCTCGGTCGGCGAGGTCTACCGGTTCTGGAGCCATCGCTACCTCCGGCGGTCCTGGTGCAGCTGCGGGGCGCTCGTCGCCGAGTGCCCGTTCTGGGACGCTGTCGAGGGTGAACTCGGGGCAACCGACGCCGCCGAGGCTGAAGCGCAGGAGGCGCGCCAGTGGCGCGTCGTCAGCCAGCGCAACCTTCCGCTGCTACCCATGCGCCCCTTGCGCACGAAGGGCTTCGCCGAGGACCTCGCCGGGTTCCTTGCTGTGCGGGAGCGTCTCTATCGGGCCATCCTCAAGGCGGGCGACGGGTCGGTGGTCGTCGATTCGACGAAGATCCCGCGGTTCGCGCTGGCTTTGGCGCGCTCGGACCGTTTCGATTTGCGCATCGTCCATCTTGTCCGTGACAGCCGTGCCAGCGCGTACTCCTGGGTGCGGCCCAAATCGGCCCCAACGCCAGACGACCCCAACGCCCGGATGCAAGCGCGACGAGCAGCTCAGGTCTCCGCCTGGTGGATGGTCTCGAACCCGCTGACGGAGCTGCTGCGGTTGCAAGGCAAGCCGTACCTGCGCGTCCGCTATGAGGACTACGTCCGCGACCTCGAGCCATGGGCGGCGAAAGTCCTCGACTTCGCAGGGATCGACGCCCGCCCCGTTGGCCTCTCGGGCAGCGAAGTGACATTCACCGGCGACCATCTCATCGCCGGCAACCCCATCCGCAAGCGCATGGGCACGACCCAGATCCGACCAGACGACGAATGGAAGACAAAGATGGGGCGGCGCGACCGCTTGGTGGCGACGGCCATGACATGGCCCTTGCTGCTACGCTACCGCTATCGCATCTGATGGGCGGGCCAGCGGTTAGGCCATGTTGAGGCCGCCATCGACGTTCAAGGTTTGGCCGGTGATGTAGCTGGCGTCGTCGCCGCAGAGGAAGGCGACGGCCGCGGCCTGGTCGGCGGGCCGGCCCTGCCGGTGCAAGGGGATGCGGTTAATTGCGCCCTGCTTCGGCGCGCCGGGGTCGATGCCGAATTTTTCGGCCGTGCGCTGGAAGGTGCCGTCCATCATGTCGGTGTCGGTCGAGCCGGGGCAGGTGCAGTTGACGCGGATGCCGTGGGCCGCGAGTTCGAGGGCGAGTTGCTGGGTGAAGCCGATCATGCCCCACTTGGTGGCGCAGTAAGCGCCATAGTCCGGGATGCCGATACGGCCGGCGGTCGAGGAGATGTTGACGATCGCGCCGCCCTTCGCCGCCTTCACCATCGCGCGCGCGCAGGCCTTCGTGACGAGGTAGAGGCCGTTGAGGTTGACATCGACGGTCCGGTACCAGACCTCGTCGTCCATGGCGATGATGCTCGCCCGGCCGGCCTCGCTGGGGAGGGCGGCGTTGTTGACGAGGATGTCGACGCCGCCGAGTTCGTCCACAATCTGCGACACCATCGCCTCGACCTGCGCCTTCACCGCGACGTCGCAATCGATGGCGAGCGAACGGCGGTCGAGGGCGCGAATCTCGTCGGCCACCGAAGCGATGCCGCGCCAGCCTTCGGCGCGCTCATGTTCGGGGAAGGTGGCGGGGTCGCGCACAGAGCCCGCGACGACGACATCGGCGCCATCCTGCGCCAACCGCAGCGCGATCGCCCGGCCGATGCCGCGCTTGCGTCCCGCGCCGGTAACCAGGGCCACTTTGCCACGAAGATCCGCCATGTCGCTGCCTCCCGATGTCCGCTGATGCAGGTAGTAGGCACGAGAGCGACGCCAACCGCAAGCGGCCCGGCTACGGGATGCGCAGGCTGAAGAGCTCGGCCACGGGTACGCGAAAGCCGGGCAGGACATCCTCGCCGCTCAGGAAATCGTCAGGCTTGAGCCAACTTGTGCTGCCGTCGAGCCGATAGACCATCACCGTCTTCGTTTTGGGATGGAGCACCCAGACCAGCTCGACGCCGGCCTCGAAGTACTCGGCGACCTTGAGGTCGAGCAAGTCGACAATGTCGCGCGGGGAAACAACTTCGATGACCAGAGCGGGCACGATGTGGATGTAGCCCTCGGGCAGTTCAGCGGCTGGCAGCCTTTCGCGACGGATAAAGGAGCCGTCGGGTTTGCGATACCGCTTTGGGTGCTCCGGCCAGATCTGGTAGGGCACCTCATGCGGCAGCCCTAGTCCGAGGCCTTCGATAAGCGCGAAGTCACCAACGCGGTCGCCGAGGTTGTGTGCAATCCACGTTGCTCCAAGTCCCACGGCGAGTTTCACCCACTTTCCATCCACGTATTCGTAGCCGTCGCGCTCGGGGATGTCGGGCCAGGTTTCTGGGCGGGCCAGGACGGCGGTCGTGCTCATGCTCTGCCTCCGAAGCCAGTATAGCGTGCGGGGAAGGGCTTACGACGCGCGCAGGGAGAAGTCGGTCGTGTTCATCATCACGCCGAGGACCATCATCGCGAGCGCGATCAGCAGCCCGGCGATGCTGAGGCCCATCGAGGCCATCCGCGCGCTCTTGAGCTGGGCTGGGGTCGCGCCGCCTTTGGCGTGGGCTTCGATCCGGTCGACCAAGCGCGGACCGACGACGAACGAGTGGAGCGCGAGCGCCACCAGGAGCACGAGGAAGAGGTTCATCTTGATGATGAATACGACGCCGTAGCGGAGCGAGGTGAAGCTGGCGTCGTCGCCGATGTTGTAGTAATCGCGCCAGTCCGAAATCAAGTACGAGCCGGCGGCGACGATCAGGAACAATCCGGCGCCGCCGAGATAAAGGAACCGCCGCGTGAGCTTGCGCATCAGGTCGACGCGGACGCTCTGGTCGGCGATGCCGCGTGAGACGGGCACCCAGGCCAGCGCCAGGAAGAACTGCGGGCCGACGAAAAGCGCGATCCCGAGGATGTGGCACCAGATGGCGATGATGTGGGCGATATTCGCGCCGTCGCTGTTGGCCATCGGGCGCCTCCATGGAGTGTTGGGATCTCTCGAGTGGGTCAAGCGCAGGCGAACACGGAACGCGGCTCCGGGCAAGGGGAGCTCTGACCGCGAAGCTCCTCACCCCACCATCTCAATGGGACAGGAGCCCGAAACGTCAGTGACGGGTCGGCTGTCTCCGAATCCAGCCCGGCGGACCGAGCTTGTTCGCGCGCCGAGGGACCCGTCGCTCGATCGCTCCGGGCTCGGTTGCCAGGCGCCTCAGCGCGAGACCACCTTCTTGGTGCAGGTGCTGACGTTGCCGGCGTTGTCGCGGACTTCGCCGGTGAACGCAAACGTCCTGGCGACCGCGCCAACCAGCGTCCACGTGCCGAGCGCGGCTTTGGGGAACGCGGGGCCAGACTGTGGCGCGGGGCTGATCGCAACGATCCTCGTGCCGGCCACGCCCGAGTCGGCGTCGGTACCCGCGACCGTCGCGGTCACGAGGGTGGGCGTGCCGTTGCGCGGGACGTTGGTGCGCGCGACGGTGACCGCGCAGGTGGGAGCGCGGCGGTCGATCTTGATCGTCGCTGGGAAGCCCACTGGCGCGGTCGCCGCGTTGCCCGCCGCGTCGACGCACCTCCACCGCGAAAGGAGCGCGTACAGGGTCGTCTTGATGACGCGAACGCTGCTTGGGCACGTACGGCGGTCGCCCCTACGCCATCCCCATCCGCTTGCGCAGCAACGGCGCAACCTCGCCCGCGACCAACTCCAGCGTCCCGTAATCGGCGGGCGGGCGGGCGCCGATGATGAGGTCGTGGACGCCCATTTCCACGTACGGCACGAGCCGTTCGACGCACTCCTCCGGCGTCCCGATCAGCGCGACCTGCCGCATCTGTTCGGGCGTCATCTTCCGCGCCTGCGCAAGGTCCGCCAGGCGTGCGTCGATTTCGGCCTGCGTCTTGGCGACGACGGCTTGCAAGACGAACGACTTGCGGATGTCCCGCGGGTCGCGCCCACCGCCTGGCAATGGCCGCCGAGGATGTCCAGCTTGCGCTGGTAGGCCTCGACCGGCATGAAGAACGTGTTCCAGCCCTCCGCCGATTCGGCGACGGCGCGCAACGTCAGCTTCTCGCCCGAGCCACCCACCCAGAGCGGGATGCTCGGCTGCTGGACCGGTTTCGGTTCGCAAAGGGCGTCTGTGATCTGGTAATAGCGCCCCGCGAAGGTCGTACGCTTCTCCGACCAGAGCTGCTTGAGGATCGGCAGCGTTTCGCCCAGCATGCGGATCCGCCGGCCGATCGGCGGCAGCGGGATGCCGTACTGCTCGTGCTCCATCTCCCACCAGCCCGCCCCGACGCCAAGTTCGAGCCGCCCGCCCGAGATGTGGTCGATCGTCGTGGCGATGTTGGCGAGCACAGCCGGGTTCCGGTAGGTGTTGCCGACGACCAGGATGCCGCAACGGATCTTGGTCGTCTGCGCCGCCATCGCCGCCAGCAGGGTCAAGCCCTCGAAACATGGCCCTTCGGGGTCCGTCTGGATCGGGATGAAGTGATCGAAGACCGAGGCCCAGTCGAAGCCCATCTCTTCGGCGGCGCGCCACAGCGCCGCATAGTCGGCGTATGACGTGTGTTGCGGCCCGGCGTGGATTCCGAAGCGAAGTTGACCATCGAAAATCTGCATGGCCGCAGTCTAGCCCCGGCCCGCACGCGCGGCCACAGGCTGCCCTCGTCCGCAGCCGCCCTCGCCTCAGGCCGCCCCGCGCTTCAGGAGCCTGCGGTCGAACAGTTCCCCGACGGGCGCCCGGAAGCCCGGCAGCACGTCTTCACCCGAAAGCGTCTCCGCCGCGGTCAGCCGGGTGGCGCTACCATCGGGGCGATAGACAGTGATCGACTTCGTCTTCGGATGCAGGACCCAGACAAGAGCGACGCCGGCCTCGAAGTATTCGACGACCTTCAGTTCAAGGGCTTCCACGACGTCGCGAGGGGAAACGACTTCGATGACCAAGGCCGGGACGACGTGGACGAACCCCTCCGGCACCTGCCCGTCCGGAAACGGGTCGCCCCGGAGGAACGAGCCGTCGGGCTTGCGATACTTCCTCGGGTGTGTCGGCCAGATCTGAAAGGCGGTCTCCGGCGCCAGCGCCCAGCCGAGGCTCAGAGGCTCAGCGAACCTGTTTACCCGGCCCACGAGCCTATACGCGACGTGTGTTGATCCAGCGCCTACGGCGAGTCGTACCAACTTTCCATCGACGTATTCGTATCCGTCCCGCTCGGGGATGTCGGGCCAGTCCTCGGCGGGTTCGATGACGGCGGTCGTGCTCATGCGGCGCCTCCGGCCTCAGTGTACCGCTGCCGACCGGCGTTTGCGGCGGTATTCCGCCTCGTTGGCCGTATACTCGCGGCATCATCAACCTCGTGGAGGCCGCCATGCCGTTCATCCCCGCCCACGTCATCGCCGACGAGGTCCGCAAGGGCCGTCGCAGCGCTCGCGCAACCGTCGACCTCGCCCTCGTGGCTCTGGCCGAGAAGGACCCGGCGTTGAACGCGTTCACGTTCGTCGACGAGGCGAGCGCGCGCGCCCAAGCGGACGCCGTCGACGCCTGTGTCGCCCGCAGCGATGACCCCGGGGCGCTCGCCGGCGTCCCGCTCGCAGTGAAGGACCTCGAAGGCGTCGCCGGTTGGCCGCTGACGAATGGGTCTCGCGCCTACGCCGGCAACATCGCGGCGCGCGACTCCGTCCAGGTGGCGCGGCTGAGGGCCGCCGGCGCCGTCATCATCGGCAAAACGAACACGCCGGAGTTCGGCTACAAGGGGTACACGGAGAACGCCCTTCACGGCGTCACGCGGAACCCCTGGAACACGGCCCTGACGCCAGGCGGCTCGTCCGGGGGCAGCGCCGCCGCTGTCGCCGCCGGCATCGTCCCGCTCGCGACCGCCTCCGATGGCGGTGGCTCGATCCGGATTCCGGCCTCGTTCTGCGGCATTTACGGCATCAAGCCCACCAACGGCCGCATCCCCATGGCCGACGATGGTTACCCGCATTGGGCGACGCACAGCTCGCGCGGCCCCGTCAGCCGCAACGTCAGGGATGCGGCGCGCTACCTCGATGTCGTCGCTGGGCCTCACCCGGATGACTTGCACGCCCTTGACGCGCCTTCCGGAGCGTACGAAGCCGCCGTCCTCGCTGGCGCGCCCCGGCTCCGCCGGGTGGCTTGGTCGCGGGACTTTGGCTACGCCGCCGTCGACGCCGAGGTGGCGGCGCGCGCGCGGGAAGCGGCGGCGCGGCTCGCGGCGGCGCTCGGCGCTGAACTGGTGGAGGCGCACCCCGGCTTCGTCGACCCAATGCCGACCTGGTACGCGCTTGGCGCGCCCGGCGACGCCGCGCTCGTCGCTTCGATGACGGCCGCGCAACGCGCGCTCCTGGAGCCCGGCTTCTTGCGCTTCGCGGAATCCGCGAACGAGATCTCCGGCGTCCAATATGCCCAGGCCCTGCAAGAGCGTCACCGCCTCAACCGGACGATGACGCGCTTTTTCGGTGAATACGACCTTCTGCTCAGCCCCGTCGTGGCGGCGAAGCCGTTCAAGGCCGAAGGGCCGCCGCCGATGGTCATCGACGGCAAGGAGACAGGCCCGGCTGGCTTCATCCCCTTCACCTTCCCCTTCAATGTCACCGGACACCCCGCGGCCTCCGTCCCAGCGGGCCGCGATTCGGGCGGCATGCCCGTCGGCCTTCAGATCGTCGGCCCACGCTTCGCCGATGCCCTCGTACTCCAGGCGAGCGCCGCCTACGAAGCGACCGGGCCTTGGGCGTTCCCGGACTGATTACGTCCCGTTAACAGGAGCCGAGGAGCATGCGAGACCGCATGGTGGTCCGGCCGCAACCGAAGTTCGCCCCATACCTGGCAGAGGGGCTCGGCACGTTCGCCCTCGTCTTCGCCGGGCCAGGCTCGGCCGCGGTCGATGCCAGCACGAACGGCGCCGTCTCCGGCGTTGGCGTCGGGATGTCTTTCGGCCTGATCGTCATGGTCATGATCTTTTCGCTCGGCCACATCTCGGGTTGCCACATCAATCCCGCCGTGACGATCGCCTTCCGCGCGCTGGGCCGGATCACGACGGCGAAGGCGGCGGGCTACATCGTGGCCCAACTCGCAGGCGCCGCGCTGGCTGGGCTCGCGATCGTCGCGATCGTCGGCCAAGAGGGTGACGCCGGCGCCACTATCCCCCGCTTCGGAGGGGTCGACGCCGCGTTCTGGTCCGAACTCATCCTCACCTTCTTCTTGATGTTCGTGATCCTCGCCGTCGCGACCGATGCGCGCGCCCAAGGGGGCTTCGCCGCGATCGCCATCGGCGGCTACGTCGGCCTCGCGGCAACCGGATGGGGGCCAATCGCCAACGCCTCGTTGAACCCAGCGCGGAGCTTCGGCCCGGGCCTGGCAGCGAACGTCTGGGACGACCACTGGGTCTACTGGGTCGCCCCGATCCTCGGCGCGCTCCTTGCCGCCGCCGTCTACGAACTCTTGCGAGAGCCCCGAACGCCCGGCATCGCCGGAGGTGACGCGTGACGGGTGACCAGACTGAGCGCGTGCCGACCGTCTTATTCGTCTGCATCCACAATGCGGGGCGATCGCAGATGGCGGCCGGGCTCCTCGCAAAACTCGGCGGCAACCGGGTGGCCGTCCGTTCAGCCGGCTCGAACCCCGCCGAACGCCTCAATCCAGCCGTGATCGTCGCGATGCGCCAGGTGGGCGTAGACCTGAGCGCCGAATCTCCAAAGGCGCTGACTGACGAAGCCGTCCAAGCCGCCGACATGGTCATCACGATGGGCTGCGGCGACGCCTGCCCCATTTATCCAGGGAAGCGGTATCTCGACTGGGACGTAGCGGACCCCGCGGGCAAGCCGTTGGCCGTAGTCCGCCTGATCCGTTCTGATATCGAGCAACGTGTCCGTGCACTCCTCATCGAGCTCGGTGTCTTCGCTCCCTAAGCTGAGCGCGAGGCTTCCGGAGGTGGTCCGCTACTTCCTCCGCCTGGGCTTCATCGCGTTCGGCGGGCCGGCCGCCCATATCGCGTTGATGCGCCGCGAGCTCGTCGCTGAACGAAAGTGGCTCACGGACGCGGAGTTCCTCGACCTGCTTGGCGTGACGAATCTCATCCCCGGCCCGAACTCGACGGAGATGACGATGTACCTTGGCGCTGGCCGCGCTGGACGCTGGGGCCTCTGGCTGGGCGGCCTCGCCTTCATCGGCCCAGCCGTGGCGATCGTGCTGGCGCTCGCCTGGGTCTACGTCGAATACGGCACGACGCCAGCCGCCGAGGGCATCCTTTTCGGGGTGCAGCCCATCGTCCTCGCGATCATCGCCCAGGCGATTTGGGGCTTGCGGCGCGCCGCGGTGAAGGGGCCGGTCACGCTGCTCGCCGCCGGTGCCGCCGCCATCATGGTCGCGCTTGGGGCCAACGAACTGGCGGTGCTTCTTGGCGCCGGAGCGGCTGTCCTTTTCGTCCACCTCGCCACACGTGGGCGGGCGACACGGCCCTGGAGCGGGGGCGCGAAACGGACCCGGACGGCGCTCGCCCGGCTCGCCCGGCGGCTGGCGCGCCTTCGGTTCGCCGCGCTGCCGCTTGGTCCCGGCCTCCTGCCGCTCCTGACGCGGTCATCGCCGCCGGGCTACACCCTGTGGGAGCTCTTCCTCGTCTTTTTCAAGATCGGCGGCCTGCTCTATGGCAGCGGCTATGTCCTTGTTTCGTTCATGGAAGCCGACCTCGTCGCCAACCGCGGCTGGCTCAGCGAACAGCAGTTACTGGACGGCATCGCCATCGGCCAATTCACACCCGGCCCGCTCTTCAGCAGCGCCACGTTTGCCGGCTACCTGATCGACGGTTGGCGCGGCGCGGCGGCGGCCACGGCCGGCATCTTCCTGCCCTCGTTCATTTTCGTCAGCCTGACACAGCCCCTCGTGCCGAAGATGCGCCGAGCCGCATGGGCGGCGCCGTTCCTCGATGGTGTCAACGCCGCTGCCGTCGCGCTCATGGCCGTGGTCACG
>CAMAUF010000034.1 GCA_945861295.1 bacterium
GATCTGGCTGAAGCGGCGGTGGGGAGGCTGGTCCAGCTCGGTCGCGACCATCGCGATCGCGAAGGCCGACCCTTCCGCCTGGCTCGTGAACCACTTATGGCCGTTAATCACCCACTCGTCGCCGTCGCGGACGGCGCGGGTCTGTAGGCTCGTCGGGTCGGCGCCCGAGACTTCGGGTTCGGTCATCGAGTAGCACGAGTAAATGTCGCCGTTGACGAGCGGCTTCATGTACTTGTCTTGGAGCTCCTTGGAACCGAACTGGAAGAGGATTTCGGCGTTCCCGGAGTCCGGGGCCTGGGAACCGAAGGCCCGCGGTGCGATCGGGCTTCGGCCGAAGATCTCGTTCATGTATACATACGGCATGAAGCCGATGCCCATGCCGCCGGCTTCCTTCGGCAGGTGCGCCGCCCAGAGTCCCGCGGCCTTGGTCTTCGCCTGGATTTCGGCCATCCGGGCCTTGCCTTCGGGGCTGCGCATGCCGTAGCGGTGGAAGTAGGGTTCGTTGGGGTAGATGTCTGAGTCCATGATTCGGATAACAGACTGGCGGATATCTTCGATTTCCGACCGGCCGAGTTGGCGGTCCGATCCGTGAGCGTGTGCGGGCGCGGCCATGCGCGACCTCCAGTGTGCGTGAATTAGCCCCGGCACTGTACCGCGTACGGGCCTGCGAGTCATCTGAGGGACCTACGCATGGCGGCGTCACGCTCCTGAACACTGACTGAGCGGTTCAGGAAATTTTTAACCTTCGGATGTCTTACTGAGCGCATCCGCTCGCTCTGCTCGCGCTCTAGTTCACCCGAACCAGTCGCAGTCGAGGGCCAATCCTGACGGGCCGTGAACTCTGGAGGCGCCCATGCGACCATCGACCACAGGCAAAACCCACCGGAACGAAACTTCCACAGCATGTACACCGTTGTGCGCGGAGTCGGACGACCGTAGCCGCCGACTCTTAAGAACGGAGGCGCAACGCTTGACGGCATGGTTGGAGCACGGATCAGGCGCGCCTGCGGCTTTGGCGGATGCGGCGCCTGCACGCCCGCCATGGGGCCAGGCCGGGGAAACGAGCCAGGGCGCGCGAAGCTCGGCCTCCGCCTGGCGAGGGGCCGTTCAGCTGGCCGTGGTCCCGCTCATGTTCGGCTTCCTGGCCTGGCTCGGCTTGAGCGGCGAGGGTTGGCTCAGCCCGGCGTTCTTCATAGCGGCGGCCGCGACAGTGCTCGCCGTAAGCCTCCAGGCTGCGCTCTTCTTTGACCACGGCCGGCTCCGTCGCGAACTGTTTTTCGCGCGTCAGCGCCTCCAGGAGCGGATCGAGCACCAAGCCCAGGAGGCCGTCGGCGCGGAGTCGCGGCTGCGATCGCTCACCGAGTCCGCCTCGGACGCGATCATCACGACGGATGAGTTTGGCCGGATCCTCTCGTGGAATCGGGCTGCCCGGCGGATCTTTGGCTACTCCGTTCGCCAGGTGGCAGGGAAGCCGCTCTCGCTCGTCCTCGCTCACGACCTCCGCGAGGATTTCCTCGAACATTGGGCGAAGCGCCTCGACGACCCAGACGCGCCTGATTCCACCCAGACCGCTGAGGCATCAGGCACCAGGAACGACGGTGCAATCTTCCCCATCGAGTACTCCATCGCGACCTGGCAGACAAATGGCGAGCAATATTACGGCGCGATCATTCGCGACATCACTGAACGGAAGCGCAACGAGGATCGGCTGACCTACTACGCCGAGCACGACGGCCTGACCGGACTCTTTAACCGGCGAAGGATGGAACAAGAGCTTGGCCGGGAAGTAGCCGCGGTTGGCCGGACGCGCAGCCCGGGCGCCCTCCTCTTCCTCGACCTCGACCGGTTCAAGAGCGTAAACGATAACTTTGGCCATCGTTCGGGCGATCAACTGCTGGTGAGCATCGCCGCGCTCTTACGGGAGCACTTCGGCGAGACGGCCATCCTTTCGCGCCTGAGCGGCGACGAGTTCGCCATCCTGTTGCCCCAAAGGTCCTCGGAAGAAGCTGTACGCTCGGCGGAGGCGTTCCTCGAGCGGCTGCGGCCGCACCGCATCCTTACGCATGGCCAGATGCTTTCTGTGACCGCGAGTGTCGGCGTTGCTCTCCTTGGCGCTCACGGCTTCACAGTCGAAGAACTGCTTGTGCATGCCGACCAGGCGATGTACTCCGCGAAGGAGCGCCGGGACCGCGTCGCCCTCTACTCGAGCGAGCGTGAAGGGGAAGCTCTGACGTACCGGCGACCGTGGGAGCAGCGCATGCGCGAGGCCCTCGAATTGGAGCTCTTCGTCCTTTACCTCCAGCCGATCCAGGACAGGACGGGCGCTATCAGCCGCTACGAGGTGCTCATCCGGCTGGTCGATCCGGACGGCCAGGTCACCCTTCCGGGAGCATTCCTCGATACGGCCGAGCACAGCGGCCTAATCCGCAACATCGACCGCTGGATTGTCCGAAAGTCCATGGAGTTGCTTGGGTAGTTCCCGCCCGAACGCGGCATCTCCCTGGAAATCAACCTCTCGGCCAAGAGCCTTGGCGACCCGGAAGTGCTCCGGATCGTCGAGTCTGGGATCGCCGAATTGGAGATCGACGCCAGCCGCCTGATTTTCGAGATCACCGAAACCGCGGCAATCGCCGATGTCGAGCAGGCCAAAGACTTCGTCTCGCATCTGAAGCGGCTCGGTTGCCGCTTCGCCCTCGACGACTTCGGAGTGGGCTTTTCCTCGTTCTATTCGCTGAAGCAGCTCGACATCGACTACCTAAAGATCGATGGCAGCTTCATCCGCAACTTGGCAAGCGACCCGGTCGACCGCGAAGTCGTGACCGCCATCACGCACATGGCCCATGCGATGGGCATGCTGTGCGTCGCTGAGTTCGTCGGTGACGCGGTAACAGCCGCGCTGCTCGCCGCCATCGGCGTTGATTACTTGCAGGGGTACCACATCGGCCGTCCGGAACCGGCGACCGACGTGCTCGCGATCGCTTCGATGCGGGCGATGCTGCTGGCGGAGACGGGTGTCATCCCGATCAGCGAGTCCGCCGCGCGGGATCTGCGGCGGTCGGCCTAGCCCCGCAAGTTGACATGGTCCGAGGCAATGTGGCAGCGTCGAGTGCGATGGCCAGACCAGGGGAATCCATCGGCGCCGTCAGCGCCGCCCTCGCACTGCATCCCCAGACGCTTCGCAAGTACGAGCGCGCCGGGCTGCTGCGGCCTGCCCGGACGGCCGGCTCTCGGACGTATAGCCGCCAGGACTTGGACCGCCTCGCGCTGATCAAGCACCTTTCGGACGCGGGAAGGCTGAATGTGGCTGGCGTCGCCCTCGCCCTCGACCTCCTGGACGCGCTGGACGCCCTCCTCGCCGACCTGGACGCGCTGGACGCGCCCAGCGCCCAGGCCGTCGCCCGCGAGCGCGTTGTGGCTCTCGTGGCGCGCGTCCGCCGATAGGGCCGATAGGCCCACGGGAGCGACTTCCTTTGGCACTTGATACGGAACGTATCAATGCGCTACGTTCGATCCATGGACCTGCAACGATTCACGGACAAGGCGCAAGACGCTATCGCAACGGGCCTCCGGCTGGCCGAGGAGTTCCAACACCAGGAGATGACGGTAGACCACCTCTTGCTCACGCTGGTCGAGCAACGGGACGGCGTGGTGCCGCGGCTCCTCCGCCTTCGCGGCGCGGAGGTCGCCGCTTTCGCCGGGGGCTTGCGGGCAGCGCTCGACCAACGCCCGAAGGTCTTCGGGCACACGCAGACATACCTCGGCGCCAAGCTCAGCTCCGCTGTCACGACCGCGGAGAATGAGGCCGCGCGCCTCAAAGACGACTATGTTTCGACCGAGCACCTCTTCCTCGGCTGTATCGACCAGGCCGAGGGCGAAGCGAAGAAGCTCCTCGCGAGCGCTGGATTGACCCGTGACTCGGTTTATCAAGCACTCGTCCAATTGCGGGGGAACCAACGCGTGACCGACCAGAACCCGGAAACGAAGTACGAAGCGCTCGCGAAGTATGGCCGCGACCTGACCGAGGTGGCCGCCGCCGGCAAGCTCGACCCGGTCATCGGCCGCGAGGAGGAGATTCGGCGCACCATCGAGGTCCTTTCGCGCCGCACCAAGAACAACCCGGTGCTGATTGGGCCGCCCGGCGTCGGCAAGACGGCGATCGCGGAGGGCTTGGCCCAACGGATCGCGCGCGGCGACGTGCCCGAAGGCTTGAAAGGCAAACGCCTGATTTCGCTGGACTTGGGCGCCCTCATCGCCGGCGCGAAGTACCGCGGTGAGTTCGAAGACCGGCTCAAGGCCGTGCTCAAGGAGGTCAGCGAGGCGGCTGGCCAGGTCGTCCTCTTCATCGACGAGTTGCACACGGTCGTGGGCGCGGGCGCTGCCGAAGGCGCGATGGACGCATCCAACATGCTCAAGCCGATGCTGGCTCGCGGCGAACTCCATTGCATCGGGGCGACCACGCTCGACGAATATCGCAAGTACATCGAAAAGGATGCCGCCCTCGAGCGCCGCTTCCAGCCCGTCCGGGTGGGCGAGCCGACCGTCGAAGACACGGTCTCGATCCTGCGGGGCCTGCGCGAACGGTACGAGGTCCACCATGGTGTCCGAATTAAAGATGGCGCGCTGGTGGCTGCGGCCATGCTGTCCAACCGGTATATCGCGGACCGCTTCTTGCCCGACAAGGCGATCGACCTCGTCGATGAAGCCGCCGCCCGCTTGCGCACCGAGATCGACAGCCTGCCGGTGGAACTGGACGAAGTCGAGCGGCGCATCCTGCAACTCGAAGTCGAACGCGAGGCGCTGCGCAAGGAGAAGGATGCTCCCTCTAAGGATCGGCTCACGCGTCTCGACCGCGAACTCGCGGGATTGAAGGAGAAGCAGTCGGGTCTTCGCGCACAGTGGCAGGAAGAGAAGGGCCGAATCGAATCCGCCCGCCGGGTGCGCGAGCAGATCGAGCGGGCCACCTATGAGGTCGAGCAGGCCGAGCGCCGCGCCGATTTCGAAGCCGCCGCCCGCCTGCGCTACACGACCTTGACGGAACTCCAACAGCGGCTCCACGACTTGGAGGCGGCCTCCGGCGGACCGGATCAGCTCCTGAAGGAAGAGATCGACCAGGACGATATCGCCGCGGTTGTGGCGCGGTGGACGGGCATCCCGGTCACACGCTTGCTTGAGGCTGAAACGCAGAAGCTGATCCGCATGGAAGACCGCCTCCACGACCGGGTCATCGGCCAGGAAGAAGCCGTCCGCGCCGTCGCCAACGCGATCCGCCGCTCCCGCGCCGGGCTCCAGGACCCGAACCGGCCGATGGGGTCGTTCATCTTCTTAGGCCCGACTGGGGTTGGGAAGACCGAACTGGCGCGCGCGCTGGCCGAGTTCCTCTTCGACGACGAACGGGCGATGATCCGCATCGACATGAGCGAGTACATGGAGAAGCACTCGGTCGCACGCCTGATCGGGGCGCCGCCTGGGTACGTCGGCTACGACGAAGGCGGGCAGCTCACCGAGGCCGTGCGCCGGCGGCCCTACGCCGTCATCCTCCTCGACGAAATCGAGAAGGCGCACCAGGACGTCTTCAACGTGCTCCTTCAAGTGCTTGACGATGGCCGGCTGACCGACGGCCAGGGGCGCGTCGTGGACTTCAAGAACGCCACCGTGATCATGACCAGCAACCTCGGCAGTACCTATCTCGTTGAGCCAGGGCTTACCGGTGACGAGCGCCGGGCCCGCGTGATGGATGCCCTCCGGGGCCACTTCCGACCCGAATTCCTCAACCGCGTCGACGACGTAGTGATTTTCGACGCCCTGACAGAACGGGACATCTTGCGGATCGTCGATATCCAACTCGGCCTGCTTAAGGGCCGCTTGGCCGCACGCAGGGTCGCCTTGGCGCTCTCGGCCGAGGCACGGGAGGAACTGGGCAGCCAGGGGTACGACCCGACCTACGGCGCCAGGCCCCTCAAGCGGCTGATCCAACGCGCCATCCTGGACCCGCTCGCCATCCGCCTCCTCGACGGCGAGGTGCGGGAGGGGACGGAGGTGGAGGTCGACTGGGACGGCCATGGGTTCACGTTCCGGTCGGTCGTCACCGGGGAAGTCGTGGCGTAGGATGCGAGGCGCCGCGTTGGCCGTGGACCGCCCTGGAACGCGGGCACAGCCGCTGCCGGCGAGGAGCGCCGCCTTCCTAGCGATCGGCCGCCTACCCCATCGTCGCGCGCTGCATGATCACTTGCCCGAGCTGCACGACGCGGTCGACGCGAAGCAGCACGGCAATGCCCTTGCGCTCGGGGTCACGGTCGACCTCAAACTTCGGCGAACGCGCCAGCACTTCCATCCGCCGCCCGCCCGAAGGCAGGAGTTCGGCGTGCCCGAAGAACTTCCAGATCAGCCGCTCCTTCGGGTTGCGGTAGAGGACGCAGACCTGCGGGTTCTCGCGCAGGTTCGCGAGCGTTTGGCCGTGGGCGCGCTCCCAAAAGGAGAGGTGGTCCGGGTCGAGGACGACGAGGCTGCCTTTGTACGCCAGGTCTGGGTCGCCGAGGCGCGAGGCTGTGGCGACAATGGCGAAGTTGCCTTCGATCAAAGCGCGGTCGAAGAGTTCCCGCATCTGCGGTGTGAGTGCGACGGGTCCCATGGTGTGCCCCCCGGTGCCGTGGTGTGTTAGGAGTCTGCTCCGTCCCGCCCGACCGCGCGAGCGGCTCCCCATCGGCTTGCGAGCCCCTTGCCCTTCGTCTCACCCGTTGTCAGACTCGCCATACTACCCGGAGGACGCCCATGGCTACGGCTTCGCCCGCTTCGCTCATCGACCCCGCCGCGCTCGGTGCATTCTTGGATGCGCGCCTCGGCGGGCCATCCCTGCCCGTCCAGGTCACGAAGCACACCGCCGGCTTTTCGAACGAGACCTTCTACATCGACCGTGGCCTCGCGCACTACGTGCTTCGGCGGCCGCCGGCGGGTCCACTCCTCCCGACCGCGCACGATGTCGCGCGCGAGCACCGATTCCTGGCCGCGCTGGCGGGGCGCGCCCGCGTCCCGAAGCCGCTCGCGCTTTGCGAGGACCTGGCCGTCCTGGGGGCGCCCTTCTACGTCATGGAGCGCGTCGACGGCGTCGTCGCCCGTGACGCGCTGCCCGAGGCCTACGACACGCCAGCCGGCCGTAAGAAGATGGGCGAGGAACTGATCGACGCCCTCGTCGAGATGCACGCCGTCGACTGGCGTGAGGCCGGGCTGACCGGGCGCGATACCGGCTATGTCACGCGTCAGCTCGAACGCTGGGCCTCGCAATGGGAGCTGACGAAGCCGCGCACGCGCGAGTTGCCCGGGCTCGACGCCATCACCCGCTGGCTGCGCGAAGGGGTTCCCGCGCACGTGCCGCACACCGTCGTGCACGGCGACTACAAGCTCGACAACGTCATGTGGGCCCGTGATGAACCACGCCTGATCGCGATCTTCGATTGGGAGATGGCGACGATCGGCGATCCCCTCGCCGACCTCGGGTACCTGCTGCATAGCTGGTCCGCGGCCCGGCCCGTCCCCGGTTACGAAGATCGCGCGCCAGCCCGCCCGCCGCTGACGGCGCTCGAAGGCTTCCCTACCGTGCCCGAGATGATGGCGCGCTACGAGGCGACGAGCGGCCGCTCGATGAAGGATTTCCTGTACTACCGCGTCTTGGCGTCGTACAAGCTGATCGTCATCCTGGAGGGGCTATACATGCACTATAAAGAAGGCGCCGCCGCCAATCCGGGCGCGGCCGAGTTCGAATGGGGCGTGCCCATGCGGATCGTCGCCACCCAGCGCCTGATCGACGAGGGCCAATCATGACCAGCGCCCACCGGCTCGCCCTCAGCCTCCCGCTTGAACTGCCGCTCGGCGAACAGCCCGCTGTCGCCCAGGAGATGGAACGCCGGGGCTACACCGACGCCTGGTCGCTCGAAGTGGATGGCACAGACATCTTCGTCCCCGCGGCCGTGGTTGCGGCGGCGACCACGCTGCGCGTCGGGACAGCGATCGCGAACGTCTATACGCGCGGCCCCGCGACGCTGGCGATGACGGCGGCGACCATGGCCGAATTGGCGCCGGGCCGCTTCGTCCTTGGCATTGGCTCGGGCTCGCAGCCGGTCGTCGAAACCTGGAACAGTATGAAGTTCCACAGGCCCGTGACGCGTGTGAAGGAGATGGTCGCGTTCCTGCGCCAGGCGCTGGCTGGCGAGCGAGTCGTCTTTGACGGTTCGACCTTCAAGGTCGACGGCTTCCGGCTCTCCCGCCCACCGGCCATCGTGCCGCCGATCCACGTCGCCGCGTTGCGTGAGGGCATGCTCCGGGCGGCGGGCGAAGTGGCCGATGGCGTCTGTCTCAATTGGCTCTCGGCCGCCGATGTCAGGCGTTCGGTCGCAGTCGTGCGCGAAGCCGCGCGGGCTGCCGGCCGAGACCCGGAGGCGATCGAGATCACCGCCCGTGTGATGGTCGACATCGACGAGCCCAGCGCTGCCCAGGATATCGCCATGCGCCGGCACGTATGCGCCTACCTCAATGTCCCGGTCTACAAGCAGTTCCACGAGTGGCTGGGCCGGGGCGGCGAACTCGGGGGCATGTGGGAGGCTTGGCAGGCGGGCGACCGCAAGGCCGCGACCGCCGCGATCCCCCGCGCCACGATCGACGACCTCATCGTCAACGGGACGGTCGCCGAGCGTCGCGCGCACATCGAACGCTACTTCGAAGCTGGCGTCGACACCGCGTTCCTTTCCTTGGCGACGGCCGAGCGGGACCCGGCGCCCCGCTCGGCGCTGATGCTCGATGCCCTCCGCGAACACGCCCCGCGGTGACGGACGGCGCCGCGGTTCGGGCTTACCGATAAGCATCTCGCGGGGCGTCCGCTGAGATGCGGCGTGAGCTCGGTGGTCGGCCCCGCGACAATTGCGCGCCTCAATGGGCGGCGCGCTGAAACCTCTTCCCGGCTACTTGACACAATGGGCGGTATAATCAAGCCTGGCCTTCCCAAAGGTGGAAACCGATGATCGATTGGGTAGTGGAACATCTCAGACTGACCGCATTCCCCGCGACCGGGACGTTCGACGCGGCCTCGTCTCAGACCTGGTTCGAGCGAGTCACGGGCGATGTTCCCGAACAGAGCATCACGCAGCAGAGAGGTGCCCTTGCCGTCGTGTCTGGGCCGCTGGCGAAGCACCAAGGCGTGCAGATGCAACTTCAGGTCGACCCAGTCGCGGTGCATTGGCGGCTCCTGGCCGCTGGTTTGGGGTCCGGATCCGAGCTGAACTCGATAGGCGTGCTGGCTAACTTCGAAGCGCCGTTCAAGGAACTCGCGGCCGCGTGGCTGCGGGTCGCGCCGGCGCTCCGGCGGCTGGCCGTCGGCGCTGTTCTGGTGCACCCGGTTCAAGGTCGTTCGGAAGGGCACGCCGAGCTGCAGAAACTGTTGCCAGCAATCGCGATCCCTGAAAGAGCCGAAGACCTTTTGTACCAGATCAATCGGCCGAGAATGTCGACGATCTTCGAAGCTCTCAAGGTCAATCGCGTGACCAAGTTCTCCGTAGGCGTTGTTCAAAGGTTCACTGTTGGTGTGACGGAAATCCCAGCCTTTGGTCAGGCGGACTCACAGTATTTCACGCGATTAGAGACGGACTTAAGCACCCCTGCCGATAGACGCGATGCCTTTCGGACTGATGATGACTCGCTTCGCGAGCTTCTGTCGGAGCTGTGGGACATGACGTTCGAGATTTCTCTCCAAGGAGATATCGATTAATCATGCCACTCTACTGAAGGACAGGCCGTCCACAGCGACGGTGACCGATCGAGACCTGGGCAGATTGGCTTTCGATCGAGTTGTGTCTTTATCCGATTCCAGTTCGTCCCTGCCTAGCTATGCGAACAAGACCCTTCCCGACCGGGACTATGGCGACCTAAGCGGGCACCAAGTTATTTCGCTATGGCAGGCCGCAACGTACGGCCCTGCCTTGGCTCTCGACTGGCCGCTGACTCTCCCACGGGCTCTCCTTCAGCGATTGGCTCTCCCTCCGAATGGAAGTGGGACGGCTGCGAGCCGGGACGATGTGCCTGCCGGCCTCCCAAAGGTTCCCTTCCTTGGGCGGACCGCAACCTACGGGGCCATCACCGATGCTCCGATTCGAACAGCCGACTCGTCCGAGACTGCTCCCCAGATCGAGCCGATTGGTGCCTGGCTTGGGCACTTCGCGGCCAAGCTCCGGACGATCGAGGAAGACGCGCGCACCTATTTCGACATCGAACAGCTCTCGGCAGTGTCGAAAGACCGGGCAACCGAGCTGCTCGTCCGGTCCGTCATGGCTGACCCATACGCGGGCACGGTGTTCATGACCCCCATTTACGAGGGCGAGGTTCAGCTCGAGTGGTGGGCGCAGGAAGGCGACGGCGAGCTTGTGGTCGAGGTGCTAGCCAACAACGAGATCCACTTCGTGTTCCGAAACGGAGGCGTCTACCGGTCCTGGCAGACGGATTCAATCGACGAGGCCCATCGCCGGTTGATGGAGTTTTTCCGCAAAGGGGAATGAGTCTCCGTGGATTTCGAGCCCTCCGATCGATTCATGAGGCGGCTCATTCTTCGGAGCCACTTCAAGCGGACAAGCGACGGTCGTTTGGCGCTGAGCAGCGGCGTGTTCAAGGTCACTTCGAAAGTGATGCAGGGAGTGCGAATCGCGTCCGTCGACCACCTGAACGCCGGTCACGACCCGCGCTTCGTTTACGATCGGGATTGCAGACGAGCGGAATTTGAGGTGGACGAAAATTGCGGCGTCGCGAGCCTGGCGCACGATGAGATCATCGCGTCCGCGGCATCTGTCGAACGCAGCCCGCTGCCCGGCAATCCCCAACACTGCGACGTCCGCTTCCCGGATGGCGATAAGAAGGTTCTCGAACGCCTGGCCGATGCCTGCGAGGTTGACGTTTGGCCGGCCGCCGTCTCGCCCGTCGAACAGGTGTTGGTGCATTGATGACCTTCCAAGGAACGGTCGCGCGCCACCCAATGCCACCAAGCGTTAAACGGCGTAAACCATGTGGTGGCCACCGAAGCCACCCACCGCCTAAGATGACGTTTATGAACGGTTCACGGCTGGTGTTCATCCTCGTCGGCGGGGCGGCGGCCGTGGTGCTGTTTTTCCAAGCGCTTAACCAGTTCTCGTAGCTCTGCCGCGCGAGCGGCAGAAGTTACGCTCCGTTTACACGACGGCTGGGAGTGCTGAGCGAACGTCGTTGACCGGAGATCGGCCCGCGTTGACACTTTGGCAAGTGAGGAGTCGAACTATGCCCCGCATCCGTGTACGCCATCTCACGATCGGTTTGTCCCTGGTGGCCTTGGCCGCCATTCCCGCAATGGCCGGGACCGTGGGCGCCGGCACCAACGGAAGCGCCAGGCTCGATCGTAGCCAGCGCTTCACCAACGTCATGCCCGCGCTTATCCCGGGCGACAAAGAGAACACGACCGTCATCGCGCAGAACGATGGGAACGCTCCCGCGACGATCGTCATGGACATCTATACGCCG
>CAMAUF010000035.1 GCA_945861295.1 bacterium
CTACGATGCCGAAGCCCGACTACACAAGCCTCAAGTTCCCGCCTCCCCCGGCCCACCGGCCCTATGTGATCGCCAACATGGTCGCCTCCGTCGATGGGCGCTCCATCGTCGATGGTACGGAGCAGGGCCTCGGCTCGAAGGACGACCAGCGGCTCATGCGCGAACTCCGCGTCCACGCGGACGTGATTCTGACCGGCGCGGGCACCCTCCGCGCCACCGGCGCCTCGCCGCGCCTCGGCGACCAGCTACTCGAACAGCTCCGCATCGACCGCGGCAAGCCGCGCTTCGCCACCAGCGCCGTTATGTCCCGTTCAGGCGAACTGCCGCTGGATCGCATCTTCTTCACGGCACGCGACTTCGAAGCCATCGTCTATCTTTCAGAAGCGACGACCGAAGAACGCGCGCGAGCCATCGCAGCGACGGGCCGCCCGGTGGTGCGGGTGCCGCACGGCGAGGAGGTTGGCGCGATGCTCCGTCACATGCGCGACGAACTCGGCGCACAGCTCGTCCTTTGCGAAGGCGGCGCGGCGCTCAACGGCGCCATGCTGGCCGCGGGCGCTATCGACGAACTCTTCCTCACGCTCGGCCCGGTGCTCGCGGGCGGGGCCGCGTCGAGCCCGATCATCGCCGGTTCCGGTCTGGCGGCGCGGGCCACGCTCCGCCCACTGCGCCTGCTGCATGCCATCCCAAACGCGGACACGGGCGAGGTCTATCTCCGCTACGCCTGCTTGTAGAGGCACGCCTGAGGGCCCAGTTACCGCTCGTGCGGATGCGGCACGGGCAAGCGAAGGTCCCAGACGCGGCCTGCGAGCGCGATGGTGCTCGCGGCGACGATGCCCAGCGCCGTCGCCGCCGGTTCAGACACGTCCGCCAGCGACCACGCGATCGCGCCGCCGATAGCGGCCGCCGTGGCGTTCACCTCGGTCCAAAGCACCGCTGGCAGCCGCATCGCGAGCAGGTCGCGGATAACGCCGCCGCCGGTCGCGGTCAGGATCGCGAGCAGCGCCGCCGGTACCAGCCCGAGTCCGGCCTGTTCAGCCGCGAACGCGCCAGCGACGGCGAACGCGCCCAGCCCGCCGCAGTCCGCTAGCGCGACCAACCCTTTCGGCAACCGCCGCCCCGCAACCGCGAGCAAGGTGGCGGCGGCTACGGCCCCGAGCGCCCAGAACAGGTAGTCGTCGCGTTCGAATGCGAACGGCACCTCGCCGAGCAACATGTCGCGCACGATGCCGCCCCCGAGAGCCGTGACGAGCCCCATGACGAGGAGGCCGAAGATGTCCATGCGCCGGCTGACGCCCACTTCCACTCCCGCGATCGCGAACGCGACGATGCCCGCCCGGTCCAACAGCGCAACCCAATCGGCATCGTTAATCTCCATCGAGATCCATGATACGTGCAGACGGTGGCGCTTTGACGGCGAATTTGTAGCGGGCGGCCTGTTCCTGCCGCCCGTTTGGGCGAGCGTCCGCCAAACTAGCCCCGAGAGAGGCGGCGGCCTGCGGGCCGCTGAGCGGCGCGAAGCTGGCCATCGCCGCCCTCGTGGCCGTACGATCGTGGTTGGAGGGCGCCCGCATGCCAACTAACCTGATGACCGAGCTGTTCACGAAGGCGAGCGCTCTGCCCGACGACCAGCAAGACCGGATCGCCGCGCGGGTGCTGGCCGAAATCGACGATGATCTGCGCTGGGATCGTGCCTTCGCCAAATCGCTTCCGGCGCTGGAGCGCCTTGCCGATCGTGTGCTCGCAGACCACCAGGCGGGCGAGACGGAGCAGCTTGATCCCGATTCCTTGTGAGGAACTACCGGCACAAGGACTTCCGCAGGGCCTTTGACGCGCTACCCGTTCAGGTCCGCGTTGATGCTCGGAAGGCGTATCGTCAGTTTGCTTCCGATCCGTCTCATCCTGGCCTCGAGTTCAAGCGCCTACAGGGCTCGCGCCACCTGTACTCAATCCGGGTGGGGCTCCACTATCGAGCCGTCGCGGTGAGAAGCCACGACGAGGTCGTCTGGTTGTGGATCGGTAGCCACGCAGACTACGACCAGTTTCTGCGCAGCCTCTGAGATATGTGCGTAAGACTGACTCCCTGCCGAGCCACCGGGCTCGGACGCCAGGGCCAAGGCGCCGGCGCGTCCTTTGATGTGGGGGCGGCTCGTAGGAACCGTTACGGCGATGGGTGCTGATCGCGATCCCACCTCAAAATGCTCGCCCGTTTCGCGCTTCGGGCAGCCGAACCGGCGCTCTCTGCCCCAATTGGCCCTGGGTGACGCGACTGCCTACGCCCAGCCCGGTACCCCGACACTCCGGCACCCGTTACCATGCGGACATCACCATTGCTGACCCGGGTCGCGGCGCTCTCCGTGGGCTGGCCCCGTGCGTCTGAACATCAACAAAAGAGGGACCATGCCTGGCTTTTCGTCGTCTACTTTCGCCACCCAGCCCCTGCCGTTTGCCGGCGCCGATGAAACTATCGTCAAAGGCGGCCGCGCCCTCTTCAGCGACCTCGCGAAGGCGTTCGAAGGGGTTCGGCAAATCGGCGTGATCGGCTGGTCCTCTCAGGGGCCAGCGCAAGCCCAGAACCTGCGCGACTCGCTCGATGGCACCGGCATCCGCGTCAAGGTCGGCCTCCGTGAAGGTTCGGCCTCGATGGCCGGCGCTGAAAAGGCCGGCTTCACCAAGGCCACCGGCACGCTGGGCGAGATGTACGCCGTTATCGCCGAATCTGACCTCGTCCTCCTCCTCATCGCCGACGCCGCCCAGGCGCAAGAGCACGAAGCGATCTTCGCGGCCCTGCGGCCTGGCGCGACCCTCGGCCTCTCGCACGGCTTCCTCGTCGGCCACCTCAAGAACATCGGCGCGAGCTTCCCGGCGAACATCAACGTCATCGGTGTCTGCCCCAAGGGCATGGGGCCCTCCGTGCGCCGCCTCTACGAGCAGGGCGCCGATGTCGATGGCGCGGGCATCAACTCCAGCTTCGCCGTCCATCAGGACGTCACGGGCCGGGCGACGGAGTTGGCGCTCGGATGGTCGGTCGCGCTCGGTTCCCCCTTCACCTTCCAAACGACGCTGGAGTCCGAATACCGCTCCGACATCTTCGGCGAGCGCGGCATCCTGCTCGGGGCCGTCCACGGCATCGTCGAAGTGCTGTACCGGCACTTCACCGCCGAGGGCATGGTCGCCGACGACGCCTTCATCAACTCCGTCGAAAGCATCACCGGCCCGATCAGCAAGATGATTTCGCATCATGGCATCCTTGCCGTCTCGGAATCGTTCGTGGGCGAGGAGAAGGAAGCGTTCGCGCGCGCCTACTCCGCCGCCTACCACCCGGCCTACGACATCCTTTGGGAGATCTACGACGAAGTCTCCTCCGGCAACGAGATCCGCAGCGTTGTGATGGCGAACCAGCGCTTCTCGCGCTACCCGATGGGCAAGATCGATGGGACGCCGATGTGGTCGGTGGGCGAACGGGTCCGGGCCCGACGCTCGACCTTCCAAGCGCCGATCAACCCGGTCACGGCCGGCGTCTACATCGCGACGATGATGGCGCAGGTCGACCTCTTGAAGTCGAAGGGCCACCCGTATTCGGAGATCGCAAACGAGTCGATCATCGAGGCGGTTGATTCGCTGAACCCCTACATGCACTTCAAGGGCGTCGCCTTCATGATCGACAACTGCTCCACCACCGCCCGCCTTGGCGCGCGCAAGTGGGCGCCGCGCTTCGACTACATCCTCATGCAGGTCGCGATGCCCCGCATCATCCGCGGCGAGGCCGCCGACGCCAACCTCATGCGCGACTTCGAAAGCAACACCATCCACGCCGTCCTCGCCAAATGCTCCGAACTCCGCCCGGCCGTCGACATCGCCGTGCTGGGGTAAAACTTGTCCCCGCCGCGGCGGGTTAGCCCGAGCCGCGCGTTGGACTATCATCACCTGCCTCAGGCAAGGGGGATATCACGGCGACCCGTGACTCCAGAAACGGGGAGGGGATCTTATGGCCGACACTTCAGAATCGGTGCTGCTCAAGCGCGTCCTGATCGCCAACCGGGGCGAGATCGCGATCCGCATCGCCAAAGCCGCATCGGCGCTCGGGCTCGACTCCGTCGGCATTTATGCGCCCGCCGACGCGCTCGCCCTGCACACGCGATTTACCACGCAGATGCTGCCGATCGGCGTCAACGGCGCCGCCTCCACGGACCCGATCAGGCCCTACCTCGACGCCGCTGGCCTGGTGCGCGCGGCGAAGGACGGCGGCTGCGACGCCGTCCACCCAGGCTACGGCTTCCTCTCCGAAAACTCAGCCTTCGCGGCCCTTTGCGCCGCCGAAGGCTTGGTGTTCATCGGCCCGACGCCGGCCGTGCTTTCGCTCTTCGGCGACAAAGTCCGCGCACGGACATTCGCCCAGTCCATCGGCATCCCAGTCGTGCCCGGCAGCGCCGAGCCGGTCGGGACGGCCGCCGCCGCCGGCGCCTCAGCCGCCGCGCTGGGCTACCCGGTCATGCTCAAGGCAGCCGCGGGCGGCGGCGGGCGCGGCATGCGGCTGGTCGAAGGCCCTGCGGCGATGGCCGAGGCCTTCGAACGCTGCCAGAGCGAGGCGCAGGCCGCGTTTGGGGATGGCGCGCTCTTCGTCGAGAAACTGGTCGTCCGGCCCCGCCACATCGAAGTCCAAATCTTGGCCGATAGCTCCGGGCAAGTCGTCCACCTGCACGAGCGGGACTGCTCGGTTCAGCAGCGCAATCAAAAGGTCGTCGAAATCGCGCCGGCGCCTGGCCTCGACGCCACGCTTCGCGTCCGCATTCTGTCGGATGCTACGAAGCTGGCCCGTGCGTCCGGTTATGTTAACGCCGGCACCGTCGAGTTCCTGGTCACGCCCGAAACCGGCGAGCACTTCTTCATCGAATGCAACCCGCGGCTTCAGGTCGAGCACACGGTGACGGAACAGGTGACGGGCATCGACATCGTCGAGGCGCAGTTCCGAATAGCGTCCGGCGCTTCCCTCGCGTCGATGGGCCTCGCCAGCCAGGAGGCCGTCGGTCAGCCGCGCGGCTTCGCGATCCAGGCACGCGTGGTCGCTCAAGGGGCGGGTACGATCAGCGCCTACAAAGAACCGTCCGGCCCGGGGGTCCGAGTCGACGCTTGCGGCTACCTCGGGTATGCCCCGCCGCCGGCCTTCGACCCGCTCCTCGCCAAGGTCATTGGCGCGTCGAATTCGTCCGGTTCGTTCGCCTCGGCGGCCGACCGCACCGCTCGCGCTCTGGAGGAGTTCCACCTCACGGGCTTGGCTACCAACCTCGGGCAGCTGCGGGCGATCCTGGCGCACCCCGGATTCCGCGGCGGCGACGCGAGGACGACTTTCCTCGCTGAACAGCCCGCGGTATCGACGGCGGCGCACGTCAACGGTCACGGCCCGCTGGCGCTCCTCGAAGCGGCAATCCCCGCAGGCCGGCCTAACGCGCCGGCCCTATCGAAGCCGTCGCTCGCCGTCGAACCCGGATTGCTCGGCGTCGCCTCTCCCCAGGCCGGGGTGGTCGTCGAGTTGCGCGCAAACGTGGGCGATATGGTGGCTGAAGGTGACGTCATCCTTGTCACAAGTGCCATGAAAATGGAGACGGTCATCGTCGCGCCTTGTTCAGGCGTGATCACAGCCGCCCAGCTTCTCGCCGTGGGCGATACGGTCGAGCCCGGGCAGGTCGTGGCCGTCATCGCGCCGGCCGCTGGCGCGGCATCGCGCGCGGCGATCCAGCCGCCCTTAGCGGCGGAAGAGAGTTGGGCGCCCGTGCTGGAGGCGGTCAGCACGCTCCAGTCGATCGCCTACGCCCGATTCGTCCCCGGTTCGAAGGACCCTGGCGTTGTCCGTCAGCGCGCGCGCGGGAAGCTCACCTGCCGCGAGCGAATCGCCTTGCTGCTCGACGACGGCTCCTTCCGCGAAGTGGGCAGCGCCGCCGGCTTCGCGAGTTATGACGAGGATGGCCACATCGTCGACTTTACGCCCGCCAACCACGTCGGCGGCTGGGGCACGATCGCAGGCCGGACGGCCATCGTCTGCGCCGACGACTTCACCTCCCGCGGGGGCCATGCTGATGGGGCGATCGGCGCCAAGAGCGGCTATCTCGACCGGCTCTCCCTCGAATTGCTCGTGCCATCTGTGCGCCTGCTCGATGGCTCATCCGGCGGCGGCAGCGTCGCGGCCATGGTGCCCGCCCAAAAGAAAGACGGCGAAAGCAACGCCCAGGAGAGCAGCGGCGCCATCACGGCTGGCCGCCCGCGGGTCACCGGTGGGGGCGGCTCGTTCCTGCCCGGCCACTTGGGAAGCACCATGTTTGCCGAGCAGCTCACGACCGTGCCGGTGGTCAACGTCCTGCTCGGCAGCGTCGTGGGCATCGGCGCCGCCAAGGCGGTCCTCGGCCACTTCGCCGTCATGGTCCGCGACATCGCGCAGCTCTTCGTCGCGGGGCCGCCCGTGGTCAGCCACGCCATGGGCTACGACGTAACGAAGGAAGATCTTGGCGACTGGCGCATCCACTGCACCAACGGCTCGGTCGACAACCTGGCGGAGACGGAAGAAGAGGCCGCGGCGATGACGCGCAGCTTCCTTTCCTACCTGCCTTCCAACGTCTACGAGGCCCCGCCCGTCCTTCCCGCCAACCCCGGCGACCCTCCGGAACGGCGCGACGAAGAACTCTTCAGCCTCATCCCGCGCAAACGCACCACGACCTTCGACATCCGCAAGGCGATCCGCCTGATGGCCGACGAGGGCTCGTTCTTCGAAGTCGGGCCACTCTGGGGGACAGACCAGGTGACCGGCTTCGTCCGCTTCAACGGCCACGCGCTCGGCGTCATCGCTTCGGACAGCCGGCACATCAACGGCGGCGCGTTGACGGCCGACGGCTGCAGCAAACTCACACGCCACCTCGACCTCTGCGACCTTTTCCACATCCCAATCCTGAACTTGGTCGATAATCCGGGCTTCGCGGTCGGCATTGAACACGAACGGGCCGGCACCATCCGCCGTGGCGCTGAGTGGATGGTCGCCTTCGCCCAGGTTGGCGTGCCGATCTTCACGGTGTTGATGCGGCGAAGCTTCGGCGTCGCCGGCAACAATTACGCGACACCGCAATCGCGCCCCTCGGTGCGCGTGACCTGGCCCGCCGCCGATGTCGGCGGCATCCCGCCCGAAGGCGGCATCGAGGCGGCCTACAAGCGCCAACTCGCCGAGTCCGCCGACCCGGCCGCCCTTCGCGCCGAACTCAACGCCCGCATCGAAAGCGCTCGTGGCCCTCTCGGCCCGCTCTCGCGCTTCCAGATTGAGGAGATGATCGACCCGCGCGACACCCGCCGCCTGATCTGCGAGTGGGTGACGACGGCGTACAAGGCGGCGACCCAGCCCGCCAAGCTCGTCCCCCGCGCGCTGCAATTCCGGCCTTAGCCTTGAGTGGCGAAGCGCCGATGCAGCGATAGGGTGAATCAATGAAGGTAGTATACTCGGATTCAGAGTTGGAGGTGCGATTTCGCCATCCAGTGCGTGGAGTACGGGCTTGGGGGAGCGTCGTAGCCCAGAAATATGTGATGCGGATAATAACTCTGAAGCGGGCCAAGACCATCCAGGATCTGTTCGGCCTGCGGGCGCTGCGGCTTCACCCGCTGCAAGGGACCAAGCTGGGACGCCACGCCATCGCCCTTCACGGGCGCTGGCGACTCGAAGTCACGCTCGGCGCCGACATTATCAGAATCGAGGAGGTAAGCAATCACTATGGCGACTGACACGCCCATGGAGACCTACTCAACGATGGCCGTCCATCCAGGCGAATTTCTCGCCGAAGAGTTGGAAGCACGCGATCTAACTCAGCGAGCGTTCGCCACAGCAATCGCCCGGCCGCCGCAGGTCGTCAACGACATCGTCCGGGGGCGCAAGGGCATTACCGCCGACACAGCGCTCGATTTCGAAGTCGCGTTGCCGGAGGTCTCGGCTGAGTATTGGCTCGGACTACAAACGGAGTATGACCTCACTCTCGCGCGCAACCGGCGCGCGCTAGCGGTGCGCTGATTGTCTCAGCGGCCCGGCTGGCCGATGGCCGCGCGACGCTCCAGGCTAATTCGCGGGTGGTGACAGCCCAACACTCGCCGGAATTCACCCACCGACTCGGGGCACCCGACGAAAGGAAGCACCCAGTGTCCTACGACAGCATCACCTACGAGAAAGATGGCCGCCTCGCGATCATCACCCTGAACCGGCCCGAGAAGCTCAACGCGCTCTCCAACGAGCTGCGCGGCGAGATGTTCCACGCTATGAAAGAGGCCGAAGCCGACCGCGACATCGGCGTCATCGTCCTCAAAGCCGCGGGCCGCGCCTTCAGCGCCGGATACGACCTCTCGCCCAGCATGCAGGCGCGTGAGACTTCGCCCTACGTGCATCCGCGTTCCCGCATGCCCGACACGAATACGACGCACCCGGCGCACTACGACTGGTCCCGGCATGTCCTCCTCGGGAACTGGATCCTCTGGGAGCTGGCGAAGCCGATCGTCGCCCAAGTGCAGGGCTACTGCCTCGCTGGCGGCACCGAACTCGCGTCGTTCTGCGACTTTCGCATCGTCGCCGAGGATGCCCAGATCGGCTACCCGCCGGTCCGCGCCATGGGCACGATGGACATCATGTGGGCGCCGTGGCACTTGCCGATGACAAAGGCGCGCGAGTTCGCCTACGTCGGCGATGCCTTTTCCGGGCGGGACATGGCGGCGATGGGCTGGGCGACCTACGCCGTCCCGCGCGACGAACTCGACGCCTTCACCGAGCGGTTCGCCCGCCGCATGGCGCACATCGACAACAACATGTTGATGTACTCGAAGCGAGCGGTGAACCGCCAGTACGAGGCGATGGGCATCCGCAACGGCTTAATGTCGGGCACAGACGTCGAGGCGATGAGCAAGCACCGACCCGAGGCGCCCGAGTTCGGCCGCATTTCGCGGGAGCAAGGCTTGAAAGCCGCTCTCGAGTGGCGCGATGCCCCCTTCCGCGACTTCCGCGGCGCCTATGCTACGGCGCCGGCCGACCGGCCGATCGCCGGCGCCGACGGCAAGCCGACGGCCCCGAGGAGTTCGAACAGCGGCTACGAGTAGGCGCGCCAGCGTTAATCGAGCACGGCGTGGGCGATGGTGCGGTGGTGGTCGAAGGTCGTCCCCAGTCGCGTCGTCCACGCCGAAGCGCGCTGGTAGTAGAGCTGCAGGTCGAAATCCTTGATCTGCGAAAGGCCTCCGTGGATCTGGTTCGCCTGATGCAGGCACATCTGGCAGCGGACGTTGCAAAACGCCTTCGCGGTCGCAACCTCTAGCGTCGCCGGCAGCCCCTGGGCGAGCCGCCAGAGCGCCTCGTACGTCAACAGTTGCGCGCCGTCGATCCAGGTGATCATGTCGGCGCAGATGTGCGCGATCGCCTGAAACGCCCCGATCGGCTGGCCGAACGCGACCCGGTCCTTGGCGTAGTCGATCGCCATCTCGACGGCCTTGCGCGTCGCCCCCACGATTTGCGCGCAAAGCAGCGCCGTCGCGCGCTCGACCAGCGCCTCCGCGATCGGCCAACCGTCGTGGAGCGGGCCGACCAGGCTGGCGCGGCTAGCGTGGACGCCATCGAAGGTGACCTTGCTTTGCCTGTCACCCGCCATGTTCGGTAGAGGCGAATGCGAAACGCCCGCAGCATCCGTATCCAGGAGGAACAGCGAGATGCCGGCGTTCGCGGCTGCCGCGGGCGCCGTCCGGCAGGCGACGAGGCACTTCGCGGCCGCATGGAAGTTGTCGACGAAGAGTTTCGTCCCGCTGACGCGGAAGCCATCGCCGGCGGCCGTCGCCTCGCAGGCCATGCTGCCGGGCGCCAGGCGGGCGTCGGCTTCGACAAACGCCCACGTCAGGATCAGGTCGCCGTTCGCGACGCCAGGGAGGATCGCCGCACGTTGGGCCTCGCTCCCGGCATCCGCGATAGTCACCGCCGCGACCATGGAACTCAGCAGCGGCAGCGGGGCGGCGGCACGACCCACCTCTTCGAGGATGAGGCCCAAGTACGTCAACGGGGCGCCGTCACCGCCGTGTGCCTCCGGCAAGACGAGCCCGAGCCAGCCCAAGCGCGCCGCCGTCGCCCAAAGCGCGGGCGGATAGCCGAGGTCGTCCTGTTCCATCGCCCGCACCAAGCTCGTAGGGCATTCGGCCTCCAGGAAGTCCCGGACGCTCTTCTGCAGGAGCGCCTCTTCGTCGTTGAGCAGTACGTCCAAAATCTGTCCCTCTCGAACTCGGCGGCTTCGCCTCAGTGCGTCTTGTCGCGGGCGACGAATCTCGGGCTAGCCGATGCCGGCCGGGAGGCCGAGGCCGCGCTTCGCGATCTGGTTGCGCATGACCTGGACGCCGCCGTGCGCGAAGGTGCCACGAGATGCACCAACGTACTTTCGCACGAACCAGCCGTCCTCCGGCGCCAGCTCCGATCCGGCGATGAGCTGGGCGTACGGGCCGAGGATCTGCGTGATCACCTGCGACGAACGCACCCAGTACTCCGGGCCCCACAGCTTTTGCGACGAGATCTCGTACGATGGGTTGATCCCGCGCATGTCGAACGAAATGTTGCGCCAGAGGAAGAGGCGGCAAACCTGCGCCTCGCAGTGCAGCTCCGCCAGCGCGTTGCGCACCTCCGGCTCAGCCAGCAGCGACCGCCCGCCGAACTGGTGCGTCTTGAGGAAGCGGATGACGCGTTCCAGCTCTTCGACGTATTCGTAGTAGCGGAACGCCCCGCCGCGGCCGAGGTTCAGCGCCGCCGCCCCGATGTACCAGCCGCGGTTCCGTTCGCCCAGCATCGCCGAACGCGGGACACGGACATTATCGAGATAGAGCATGTTGGTGCGGCCGCCAGGCAGCGTCCAGAGCGGCGTCACCGAAATGCCGGGCGTATCCATAGGCACCAAAAAGATCGAAATGCCGCGATGCTTCGGGAGGTCCGGGTCCGTACGGGTCATGAGGTAGACGTGCGAGGCGTAATGCGCGGCCGAACAGTACATCTTCTGGCCGTTGATCACGTATTCGTCGCCGTCTTCCTGGGCGCGCGTCTGCAGCGAGGCGAGGTCGGTGCCGCCGCTGGGCTCGGTATACCCCATCGCGAAGGTGACATCGCCGGTGAGCATCCGGGGGAGGAAGTACCGCTTCTGCTCCTCGCTGCCGGCGGCCATGATCGCGCCGGCCTGCTCGAAGGTTGTCCCCAGGCCAACGCCGATGTTGGCACGCACGAATTCTTCCTCGACGATGAACTGGTCGACGCGGTCAGCCTCCAAGCCTCCGTATTCGGCGGGCCAACTCATGGCCAGCCAGCCTTTGGCGGCCACCTTTTCGCGAAGCGCCTTGACCAGCGGCCCGGTTCGCCCCTCCGTGCTTGATCGCAATTCAGCGAGCACGGCGGGCGAGGTGTTGTCGCGGATGAACTCGCGCACCTCCTCGCGGAGGCGTTCGTTCTCAGCGGTGAATCCGAAGTCC
>CAMAUF010000036.1 GCA_945861295.1 bacterium
GCATGCGAGGTCCAGTAGAACAGATGTCCGGGCGAGCGAATTGGCCAACCGCAAGCCTGTGAACCGCTTGTGTTCCGTAAAGCGCTGTTGCGATCGTTTACGGGACGTTCTTGCGGGCTTAATCGAGCGGTAACGGGACCTCGCGATGGTTTCCATAGGTGTGATAGAGGATGGCCCGGTCGCTCCCCCGCACGAACTGGCACACTAGGACGGAACAAAGAGGTGAAACATCATGGCTGTTGCCACACAAACGAAGCCCGCGAGCCCCGCGCCCATCACCGTGACGCTCTCGCCAGCTGCCCGGACGCCGGTCGCTGATATGACCGCTCCGACATTGGAACCAATTGTCGCCACACCCACGCCCGCGCTCCCCTTCGACCAGGAACTCGCAATGCGCGTCCGACAAGAGGTTGAGCGCTCGATCCAACGGTCGATCAAGGGCCTCGAGTACTTCAATAGTCCGGACCCAGCGGTGGGCCTTACGCCGAAGGATGTCATTCATTCCCGCGGCACGCTGAAGCTGTACCACTACCGCGCGCAGGCGGACGAGGTCTACCGCGTGCCGATCCTGCTCGTGATGTCGCTCGTCAGCAAGCCCTACATCCTCGACCTCGTCCCCGGCCAGAGCCTGGTCGAGTTCCTGTTGCAGCGCGGCTTCGATGTCTTCATGATCGATTGGGGCACGCCACGGCCGGAAGACTCGCGCTTGACGCTCGAGGATTACGTCCTCGATTTCATCCCGCAGTGCATCGCGAAGGTTCAAGAGGCCTCCGGCGAACCGGATGTCTCGCTGGTCGGTTACTGCATGGGCGGCCTCCTTTCGACCCTCTATGCCGCGACGCACCCGGATGGTCCGCTCAAGAATCTCGCCTGCTTTGCAACGCCGGTGAACTACGAGGGCATGGGCCTCCAGCGCCAATGGGCAGACCCGCGCTACTTCGATGTCGACCGCATCGTGGACACGCTCGGCAACGTGCCCCCGGAGATGATGTCCCAATCGTTCGACATGTTGCGGCCCGTTTCCAAGGCGATCAGCCAGGTGCGCCTTTGGGACAACATGTGGAACGACGAACAGACCCGCGCCTTCCGGCTTTTCGACCGCTGGGGCGCCGACCAGATCCCCTTCGCTGGCGAAACCTTCCGCCAGACGACGAAGGACCTGATGTGGGCGAATAAGCTCGTCAAGGGCGAGATGACCGTCGGCGGGCGCGCGGCCAAGCTCGAAAGCATCACCGTCCCGGTCCTCCACGTTTTGGCTGAACACGACCACATCGTCCCTGCCGCCGCCGCGAAGGACTTCGTCGAGATGGTCGGCAGCGCGGACAAGAAAGAGATCGTGATGAAGGGTGGCCACGTCAGCCTCGTGGCCGGGGGCAACGCGATGTTCCGCCTTTGGCCGCAGCTCGACCGTTGGCTCGCCGAGCGCTCGGTCTAGCCTGGCCTTCAAAACGCTCTCCTCCTTTCAGGGGAAGGACGGCGGAGAGGGTGACAGTCCTTCACGCCCTCGTTCGGCTACATGCGCAGCGTTTGCCCGCCATCGACAACCAGCGCATGTCCCGTGACGAAGCTCGATTCTTCAAGGCAAAGGAACAAGACGCCGTTCGCGATGTCCTCGGGTTGCCCCAGACGGCGGACGGCGGTCTTGCGCTCCCAGGCCTGGCGGATGTAGTCCTGGTCGAAGTTGTTCCGCGTCATCCCCGTGTAAATAGGCCCGGGCTGGATGGCGTTGACGGTAATCCCGAACTTGCCGAGTTCGAGTGCCAAGGTCTTGGTGAGGCCGATGACTCCGGCCTTGGAGGCGTCGTAGGCGGAGAGGCCGTAGTCGGGCCGGAAGGCCGCGACGGACGAGATGTTGACGATGCGGCCCCACATCCCAGCCTTCATCTCCGGGATGGCGCGCTGGCAGAGCAGGAACATGGCCCGCAAGTTGACGTTGAGGACGCGGTCCCACTGCTCGATCGGTGTCAGCTCGGCGAGCGCGTTGTAGCCGACGCCGGCGTTGTTGACGAGGATATCGACGCCCCCGAGCGCGGCCACCGCCCGGCTGATGATGACCTCGGCGGCATCGGCATCGGTGATGTCCTTTTCGAGGGTGGTGACGGCCGGGTTGGCGCCGTGCTTTTCGCGCAGGCCCGGCCCGGGCATGTCGACGGCCAGGACGGTCGCGCCTTCGTTCGTGAACAAGTTGGTGGTGGCGTTGCCCATGCCCGAGGCCGCGCCCGTGATAATGACTCGCTTGCCCTGAATCCGCATGCTGTCTCCTTGGTCGCTTGTGTGCCGGCATTCTCGCATGCATTCGGCCAGCGGCCCCGCTGGGCGGCGCCGACATCCCGGACTGGTGACCACGGACGACGCCGGTCGAATGCCCATTGATTGATCGCCTCTATTGCCCCATACTCAGGACAAATCTGGAGAAAGGAGGCCACGCCCATGCGCATGCCGTTCATCACGCCCAACCACCGGCCGACCAGGCCTGGCCTCGCTTTGCCCAGACGCTGAACTAACTCGCATGTGATGTTTCAGCGCCGTGGGTTCCATCCCACGGCGTTTCTCTTTCTCGCGGTCTCCCCCGGGATGAGTGTCGTGGGCCTTCCGACACCACACCGGGGAACAAATCATGGTAAGCACACAAACGCCGACAGCAGCCTGGGGGCAAAACGGGCCTCTCGATGTTGCCCTGGACGTCGACTCGGCCAGCAAGGTCTTCACATCTGGACGTCCCTTCCTTAAGCGTCTCGTGGGCCGCGCCGGGCCGGGCAAACGCGTGGTCGCGGTCGACAAGATGGCCTTCAGCGTCGGCAAGCGAGAGATCTTTGGCATTCTGGGGCCGAACGGGACAGGCAAAAGCACGCTGATCCGGCTCATTTCGACGCTGCTGACGCCGGACAGCGGCTCGGTCCGCGTCTTCGGCCACGATGTCGTCGCCGAGGAAGCCGTCGTCAAACGGCTCATCAATCGCGTCTCGGTCGAGCCCTCGTTCTTCAAGAAGCTCTCCCCGATGGAGAACTTGATGTATGGGGCGCGGCTCTATTCCGTCGAACCAGCACTTGCGCGCGGGCGCATCATCGAGATCCTGACGCGACTTGGTGTGGACAGCCGCTCAATCTGGTCTCCAATGGAAGACATGTCTCGCGGAATGCAGCAAAAGGTCGCCATCGCGCGGGCCTTTCTTTCGTCGCCGGTCTTGCTCCTGCTGGATGAGCCGACAACCGGCCTCGACCCGCACTCGCGCCGCGAGGTACAGGCTTTCGTCCGCGAAATCCGTGATGCGCACGACGCGACGGTCATCTTGTGTACGCACGACATGAACGAGGCCGACCAGCTCTGTGACCGTATCGCCATTGTCGATCACGGACGCATCGTCGCCCTGGATACGCCGGCCGCACTCAAGGCGCTTGTCCGCAGCGACGAACGGCCAACGCCGACACTGGAGGACGTCTTTCTCGAGCTCACTGGCCGGAGCATTGAAGAAGACATCGAGGATAAGAAATGAGCCTGGAAATTACTCGCGAGCTTCGTTCCAGCTACGCGTTCGTCGAACGAAACATCAACCTGACGAAGCGGTATTGGGGTTGGGAGGTGGTGTGGATCCTTTATACCGTCGCCAACTCGCTCGCCGTCGTCCTCATCGCTCAAGGCGTAAACAGTTCGGTCGGCTCCGCCGCGCTGACGGACACCCAGGTCGACCAGCTGATCTTGTTCCTAGCGATCGGCGCCCTCGTCTGGCACTACCTCGCCGTCGTGTTTGAGACCGTCAGCGACATGATCAGCTTGGAACGCTGGGAAGGGACAATCGAATACACGTTCATGGCTCCGGTCGGGCGATCGACGCACATGGTTGGATCGGCCATCTTTTCCCTTGTGTACGGATTCCTGCACACCGCGGTCGTGCTCGTCGTGATCGTGCTTGCCTTCCGCCTGGACATGAGCAACGCAAACTACTTCTCGGCGGCACTAATCCTGCTCGTCGGGAGCGTCAGCCTGATCGGCATCGGGATCATGGGGGCGACGCTGCCGCTCCTCTTCCCGGAGCGGGGGATGCAGATGACGCACGTGATCCAGGCGACGCTCGTGCTGATTTCCGGTGTCTACATCGCAGCCGACCAGATGCCCGAACCGCTCGCTTCGCTCTCGGTTGTCAGCCCAGCGCGATACGTGATCGAGGGGATCCGCGCGGCGTTGATTGAGGGAGAATCGGTGGCGGACCTCTGGCGTTCGATGCTTGGCTTGCTGGCGGCCGGCCTCGTCCTCATCCCGGCCGGCGTCCAGGTTTTCAGCTGGGGCGAACGGTATGCCAAGCGCACGGGGCGCTTGAAGCGCAGCGGCTGATCCGCAGCGCGGTCAGGCCGACGCGATGACGTCCGGTGCGTAGCCGTCGGCGATGTGGCCGGCGGCGCGATACGCCTCGACCTCGGCGTCGCTGAGGCCGAGCAGTTCGCGGTAGACGTAGTCGTTGTGCTCGCCCATCAGGCAGGGCGGCGTGCGCAGGCCCACGGCCGACTTCGAGAACCGGTAGGGCGGGCGCGCCCAGTCGACCTCCGGGTAGTCGGCCGTGGCGGGCAGGCGGATCCAGGCGCCGGCGGCGGCAAGATGCGGGTCGGTCGCGGCGTCGCGGGCGTCCATGACCGGGCCGGCGGTGACGCCCGCTGCCTGCAGCGCGTGAAACAGCTCGGTTTGGTCGCGGTCCCGCGTGAAGGCGGCGAGGTGGCGTTCGATTTCGTCCTCCGCGGCGGCTCGCCCTTCGGGCGTGGCGAATCGCGGATCATTGGCCCAGGCTGGGTGCCCCATGAAAGCGGCAAGCGCCTGCCATTCGGCGTCGTCGCGGCAGCTAATCGCGATCCAGCGGTCGTCGCCGGCGCAGGGGACGACGCCGTTGGGGACGAAGCCTTCGAAGCTGCGATTGCCGATCGAGGTGTGGACGCGCCCGTTCCAGGCGGCGTCGAGCGCGGCTTGCGGGAACATCGCCGCCGAGGCTTCGGCCTGCGCCATCTCAATCGTCTGGCCGTCGCCCGTCCGGCGGCGATGCCGGAGCGCGGCCATGGTGGCGACCGCGCCGTGCATACCGGCGAAGAAGTCGCCCGCGAAGACCTGGACGTTGGTCAGCGGCGAACTGTCGCGGTAGCCGCGCAGGATGGTCGAGCCGCCGACCGCGTCCATGTGCGAGCCGTAGCCTCGGCCCTCGACATACGCGCCGCTACGGCCGAACGCGGGCAGGTGCAGGATGATGATGTCCGGCCGGATCGAGCGGATGGTGGCGTCGTCAAGGCCGATCTTTTCGAGCGTGCCCTTGGGCAGGTTCTCGGCGATCACGTCGCTCATTTCGATGATCCGCCGAACGAGCGCGAAGCCTTCGGGTCGCCGGCTGTCGACGGTGAACGACTTCTTGTTGCGCATGACGTGGATGAAGGCCGGGCTGTTGTTCCAGGGACGCGGCCCCGGCTCCGGCGGGTGGCCGCCGATCCAGGCCGGGACCATGGCGGCAGTCTGCGCGTTGATGCGCGGGGACGCGGCCCGGGTCATCGGGTTCCAAAGGTTCGGGTTTTCGATTTTGACGCACTCGGCGCCCAGATCAGCGAGGTACATCGTGGCCGATTGCCCGGCCCAGACGATCGAGAAGTCACAGATCCGCACGCCCGCGAGCGGGAGAAGTCCGTCGCTCATGCCACCACTCCTTCGGCGAACCAGCGCCCGATTTCGGACGCGTTCGCGCCGGATTCGGCGAGGATGGCCCGCGTGTGCTCGCCCAAGCACGGCGCCAGGCGCCGCAGCCGCCAGGGCGTCTTTTCGAGGATGTACGGTCGGCCGAGCATCGGGAACCTGCCGAGGACGGCGTGTTCGACCTCCGTCCAGAGGCCGCGTTCGCGAAAGACGGGGTCGTCGTAGATGTCGGCGCCGGTGAAGAGCGGCGCGACGAGGGCGTGTGCGGCCCGCGCTGCCTCCCACACCTCGGCGCGCGTCCGGCTCAGCATCCAGGGGTAGATGATGCCGTCGGCGACTTCTTTGTTCGCCGGCTGCGCCTGGAAGCGCGGGTCGTTCCACTTCGGGTCGAGCAGCTCGGGGTCGCCGACCATTTCGGCGAAACGGCGCCAGTAGTTGCCGGCGGAGGCTGTGACCTCGACATAACCGTCGCCGACGGGATAGATGCCCCCGGCAAGCCCAGCCCCCGAGGCGGCAGCCCTGGCGTTGACGCGTCCTGAGAAGCGGTACGCCAAAATCGCGGAGGAACGGCGGTCGACGCTGTTGATTTGGACGTCGAAGAGCGCCAGTTCAACGTGCTGGCCGATGCCGTGGACTTCGTACGCGGTCACAGCGCCAAGGGCGGCGACGGCAGCCATCGCCCCGCATTGGAGCAAGGGCGCGGTCATGCCGAGCTTCAAGGGCTCGCGGTCGGCCGTGCCGTGGGAGTACATCTCGCCACCGATCGCATAGAGCACAGTCTCGGAGAGGCGATAGTCGCGGTAGGGCCCGACCCGTCCAAAGTTCGTGACTTCCAAGTAGGGGATAGCCTTCACGCCGCTGACCCATCGCTCGGTGATGCCGAGGCGGTCGTTGACGGCCGGCGGCGCCGAAGTGACAACCAGGTCCGCAAGGCGCACGAGTCGGCCCAACACGTCCGTCGCGCCGGGCCGCTTGAGGTCGATGACGACGGATTCCTTGTTGGTGTTCAGAAATTGGAACGTCCCGCTTCGCTCGATCCCGGGTTCGTCGCCGAGCCACGGCCCGAGGCGCCGGGCAGGGTCGCCGCCGGGCCGTTCGACCTTGATGACGCGCGCGCCGAGGTCGGCCAGCAGCTTGGAGGCATAGGGCCCGGCGATGTGGCTGGTAAGGTCGAGGACGGTCAGGCCTTCGAGTGCGTCCATGGGTGCTCCGCGTAAAGTCCTCGGGGCACTGTAGCGGAGCAAGGGCGCCAAACGCCAAGCGTGGGTTGCAGCGGCCCGGTCGCGCCGAAACTGAGCGAGCCGGTCCTGCGACACTCGGGCCAGAAGCCGGTACCATAGACGGATTGGCCACGCGTCCCTCACGGAGCGCGCCGGCGGCCCTTAACCACCACAAGGCAAGGGACTGGGTATGAGCATCGTCGGTGAGCTGATCGCGCGCCATCGTGAGCGCCTGTCTGGGTTTCCCGGACCACTCGAACTCCAATTCGAAGCGGGACTCCGAGCGCTTTCGCTCCGGCTCTCGCCGTCCCAATTGCAGATTTGGACGGAAACCGGGGTCGAAATCACGGCGTTGAGCCTCCGTTCTTGGGAAGCCGCCGTCGAATACTTCAAGGCCGGCTCGCTCTACCCCAAAAACGCGACCTGGGACGCGATCGAGACGCTTGGCCGCGAATCGCTGGCGATGGCGGCGGAATCGGCGCCGCTGGCGGTCTCCTTCCTGCGCAGCGCCCCGGCCGCCATGGAGGCCGTCGGCCCCGGCCATATCCGGCAGTGGGCCGACCTCGGCCGGCGGCTCTACAAGGGCAACTGGAAGAGTTCATCGTTGGCCGCCCAGTTCTACGACCTCGCGGGGCAACTCTTCACGGTCGTCCGTGTTGGCCAGGCTTCGCGCCTCGTGCTTTTCATCGACGAACTTTCGCGCCACAGCTACGAACTCGCCTCGGCCTGCCTTTCCAGCGCGCCCGACGTGCTCCGCCGGCTGGATGACGACGACCGCCTCCCGTTCCTCGCGTTCGCGGTCGAACTGGCGCAGTCCAGCTGGGCCGATTCGCGGCTCTATTTCGAACGCGGCGTCAACCTCATGCAGAAAGTGCACGGCCCGGAGCGCGAACGGTACCTGGTCCTAGCGGCGCAAGTGGCGCGCGGGCATCATCGCTCGGCCTTCCAATACTTCGAGGAGGCGGCCAACGCCCTCGGCGACATCGGCGCGGACGATCACGCTCGCGTTGTCGGCCTCGCCGAGCAACTGGCGCCGCATTCGGCCTTCGCCGCGATGGACTTCCTGACCAGCGTGCCCCGCGTCCTCACCCGCGTGCGAGTCGATGAACTCGACGCCTGGCAGGCCGCCGGCCTTCGTATCCTCCAATCGAGCCACGATGGCGGCGAGGCTTACTTCCGCCTGCAATCCAGCCGCGGCGAGGACATCCTCGACACGCTTTCCTCACGAGTGGAACTCGCCAAGGTCGGCGAAATCCTGCGCCTCTATTGCAAGGCCCTCACTGGCAAGAACCTCAGCGTCCAAACGACGGCGTCGCTCACGGAGAAGGGCATCGGCTGGGTCGATCAAGGCCGCGCCAGCACGGAGGGCACGACCATTTTCTTGCCTGAAGTAATGGAGCGATACGCCGGCAAGGATGAAAACTTCGCCGCCATCAAAGTGTTCGCGACGCACCAAGCCGCCCGGATCGAGTTCGGCAGCTTCGAGTTCTCGTTCACCAAAAGTCCGGGCGTCTTCGAGCGCTCGCTCTCCATTGCCGAAGGCGCCGAGCCGTCGAAGGCGTTCACCGATATCGAGCGCTACTTTGACCTCTTCGGCGACCGCAAGCTCGCCTCTGACCTGTTCACGGTGGTGGAGGACAGCCGGATCGACGCGGCCATTCGACGCGAGTACGGGGGCATCCGAAAAACGCTCACGCGCATGCAACGCGACGCGATGGCGGTACGCCCTGATGTCAAGAAGATGCCGCTACGCTCGGCGTTTGTGGAAAACCTCGTGCGCGCGAGCCTCGATGGCTCCGATGCGGTCCAATTCCCCAAGGCTCGCGCCGACGAAATGGGCCGCGGTCTCGGCCTGCTGCAATTGATCACGGGTCCGGGGGCGCAGGTCGAAGACTCGGCCGAGGCCGCCGCCCGGCTCTATCGGCTCGCGATCAGCATCCCGAACGTGCGTGAAGACGAGGATGACGGCGAGTGGGAGGACGTTGACCCCTCGGACGCCGCTCAACAGATGTCGATGGACGCCGGTGAAGCGGGCGGCGAGGGCGGCGAAATGCAGATGGGCGATGTCGGCGAGGGCGACCAGGATTACCAGAGCCCCGATGACGTCGACTTCCGCGGCGACTTTAAGCCCGAACTCGTGCAACTCCTGATGAAGCTGCGCCAGGACGCCCAAGGCGGCGACGCCGGCAAGCAAAATGCCCAACCCTTGACCGAAGAGCAGCTGCGGGAACTCCTCGAAAAGAGCGCCGAAATCGACCTCGATTCGCTCATGGAAGGCGACCTCGACGCCACGACCGGCATGTTCATGTCCAACCTCCAGAAGGAGGCGGGCACGCCGGCCGGTGACAAGGAGAACAAGAAGGGCGACCCGACCGGCGAAAACAGTACGCCGGAAGGCGAGGGCGAGGAATCGCTCGCCCCGATCATCACCACCTACTACTACGACGAGTGGGACTTCCGTGCGCAGGACTACAAGCCGCGTTGGTGCGCCGTCAAGGAGTCCAAGCTCGAACAGGGCGAGGATAACTTTTACGAGCACACGCTACGGGAGCACGCCGGCCTTGTGGCCCAAACGCGCAAGCAGTTCGAGCTGATGAAGCCCGAACTCTTCCGGAAGATTAAGCGCCTTCCCGAAGGCGAGGATTTCGATATCGATGCCGCCATCGACTGGATGGTCGAACGCCGGGCCGGCGGCGCCCCAAACGAGAAGATCTACTGGCGCCGCAACAAGATCGAGCGCGACGTCGCGGTCGCGTTCCTGATCGACATGTCGGCTAGCACCGACGAAGAGATCAACAAGCGCGACAAGAAGTACGACGACGACGATTACGACGATGACCCGCGCAAGTACCTAAGCTGGTGGGTCTCGAAGCGCCGCCAAGAGCTGACGAGCCCGCCCAAGCGGATCATCGACCTCGAAAAAGAGTCGACGGTCCTGCTGATGACGGCGCTCGAGACGATCGGCGACCAGTACGGCATCTACGGCTTCAGTGGCTATGGCCGCGACAACGTCGAGTTCTTTGTCATCAAAGACTTCGACGAGAGCCTCGATACCAAGATCAAGAAGCGGCTGGACAAGATCACGCCGATCCGCTCCACCCGCATGGGCCCGGCGATCCGGCACACGACACACAAGCTTCTGATGGTCGACGCGAAGGTGAAGATCCTCGTCCTCCTCAGTGACGGCCGGCCGCAGGATCACGGCTACGGCCGTGACCGCACCGAGAAGGAATACGCCATCCACGACACCAAGCAGGCGTTAAACGAGGCGAAACGCGAGGGCATTACTCCGTTCGCGTTGACCGTTGACCGCGCGGGCCACGACTACCTGAAGACGATGTGCGAGGACATGGGCTACGAAGTGGTGGCCGACATCGAAGCGCTCCCAAGCCGCCTCCCGGCGCTGTACCGGCGGCTCACGGAGTAGTAGCCCCTGGGTTACGTGCCTTTGACGGGCCAGCGGGCGCACTGTAACGTTGTGAATGTCCTTTCTCCCTCGGCGAAGGCCGGGGCTGCGTCCTCGGCAGCGGCTACCGACTTTGGTTCCCGCGGCCGGTCAGATTTCTTGGGCCTCGATGGCCCCCGGAGAAATTATGACTGACCGTGTGTCTGGCCGCGTCTTCCTATCCCCGTATCTCGGAACGCACGTAGAACTCACCGCCGAGCGTGAGGCCCACATTCGCGCGCGCCATACGCCGCTCGTGAGGCTGGGCCTCGACGCTCAGGTGGCCGATGCACTCGCCGACCCCGATCTAGTAGGACGCCGCCTTGTCGACCCCTTCGAACGGGCATTCTTTCGCGAGGTCGACTCGGGGTGGGTGGTCGTCGTCGTCCGGTCCGACCCGGACGGCAGGAGTGCTATGATGAGGCACTGGGTCGTTACCGCGTTCACGGCTCGAAATTTCGACGCATGGGTGATTGAGTGGGAAAGGCGCTAACCATCACGTACGACCACGTGGGCGACATCTTATATGTCGACCTCGAGCCGTCTCGCCCGGATGAAGATACGTCCGAGTGGGCGCCTGGCGTCGTAGTTCGAGCTGACCGGGAAACGGGGGCAGTGCTCGGCTTCGAGGTTCAGCGGTTCACGAAGCATGCCGCCTGCGGGGAAGGACTAACGCTGCCGATCGAGGCGGAGTTGGCGCTTCGCAAGGTCGGCTAACGGCTCATGACTCTTTACCTCATCCGTCACGGCGAATCCGAGGGCAACGCGTCTGGCGTCATTCAAGGGCGGCTTGATTTCGGCCTCACGGCGCTCGGCCGCGCTCAGGCCCAAGCGACCGCCGATCGCCTCGCCGGCATGGGCGTCCACCACATCGTCACCAGTCCTCTACGTCGCGCCTTCGAGACGGCGTCAATCATAGCCGGCGGCGTCG
>CAMAUF010000037.1 GCA_945861295.1 bacterium
GGCGGCGACCCGTACCGTGCGCTCGGGCCTATGGGGATCATGGCGGCGAAGACGAACGCGTCGAAACAGAGCATCGGCGTCGACCTCAAGCATCCCGAAGGCCTCGCGATTGTCCAGGGCCTTATCCGCGGCGCAAACGCGGTCATTCACAACTACCGGCCCGGCGTCCCCGAGCGGCTCGGCATCGGCTATGAGCAATGCGAAGCGCTGCGGCCCGGCATCGTCCACGTTGGCATGAACGGCTATGGCCCCGAAGGGCCGGGCGCGCATCGCCCTTCGACGCACCCTGTGCCGGGCGCCGGTATCGGCGGGGCGACGCTCCAGGCCGGCGGCGTCCACCGCGTCGATTCGGATGACCTCGAAGTCCTGCGCGCGACCGCAATCCGGCTCTTCCGCGCGAACGAAGCGAACCCGGACCCGAACACCTCGGTCGTGATCGCCTCCGCTAGCATGTTGGCGCTACTGGCGCAGCGCCGGTACGGGATCGGCCAGCGCGTCTACGTCGATATGTTCGGCGCCAACGCCTACGCCAACGCCGACGACATGGTCACCTACGCGGGCAGGCGGCCACGCCCCGGACCAGACGCGATGCTGTACGGCCTCTCGGCGGCGTACCGGCTCTACTCCGCGGGTGGCGACTCCTGGGTCTTCGTCGCCCTCTGCAGCGATGCCGAGTTCAACGCCTTCCGGGCGGCTACTGGCTTCGATCCGGCCGGCCGGTTCACGACAGCCGCCGCGCGCGCCGCGGGCGATGCCGCGTTGGCCGCCGAGCTTGGCGCGCTGTTTGCGGGAAAGCAGGCCGACGCATGGGAAGCTGCGCTCGCCCCACGCGGCATCGGGTGCGTCCGCGCCGATGGCGCAATTCCCGGCGACTTCTGGCTCGATGACCCGCACGTGCGCGAGAACGGCTTCATTACGCCGGTCGAGCACGCCGTCTACGGCGAGTCCTACCGCTGGGGGGCGTTGACCGTTTCGGACCGGACGCCCTCACCCGTCGGACCCGGCTGCCTCGGCGGCGACCATACGCGCGCGCTGCTGGCTGGGCTGGGTTACGAGGAGGGCGACATCGAGCGGCTCTACGGGGCGGGGATTGTCTGGTCGGAGGCCGCCATCGGCGCAGCCTGAGGTCGAGCGTCAAAAGAGTGGAACGAAGCCTTCCTGGGCGAAATGGCGGTCGCCGGTGAGGATCTCCGTGATGCCAAGACGCCGCATCGTCACCATCGAAATGCAATCGACGAGGCTGTACCCCTTGTCGAGGCGGCGTTCGTAGAGTTCGAGGCCAGCGAGGAACGAATCGTGGCTTTGCGGCTCGACGCGGACCGAACCTCTGTTGATGATCGCTCTCACCGATGTAGCCGCGAGCGCCCGAAGGCGAGGTTTGCCCCCGGCGAAATACGCCAGAACCTCGACCAGAACCTCCTCGGTCGTCACAAGCTGATATCCCGGACGGCTGATCAGCGCGCGCAGCGCGGTCTGTCGCCATTGATCGCTCGGATTCAGCATTGCGGCCCAATACCAGGTATCGACGAACAGCGCATCAGTCAGGTGGAAGGCCCCTACGGTAGATCACCTCATCGATGTCGCTGGAGGGAGGGAGACCCTCGAAGTCCTCCAGCGGGACTGAGTCGGCCAGCCGCATCAGCTCCTGAATGATGGGTGGCAGTTCGGACCGATCGTCCGGCTGCCGCGCCGGATTGCTCCATCGGCCGGGCTTGGCCAGGGTCGCCGGCCCATTGCGCGCGATGAGTCCCAAGATTCCGCCAGCCTCGGCCTCGCTCATCTTTGAGACACGATCCAACAGCGCTTCTTTCGCGGTCATGCCACCCAACATACCAGAATCACCAGCGCCCGGCCGCCCTCGGAACTCAGCCGATCCGCGCACGCGTCGCGACCAGGTCCGCGAACGGGGTCGACGACGGCGCCACGGCCCCGCCGGAACGGACCCAGTACGCCTCCGGGTTCGCGGCTTGCGGCGGCTCGTCGCCCTCGCGGAGGTCACGGGCGAGCTTCAGCATCAGCTTACGCCACTCGATAATGGCGATATCGGTCGTGCCGAGGTGCTCCTTGGTGCGGTCGTAGATAGCGCCCTGGCTATCCTGGATGTAGGAGTCCTGCTCGGAGATGCCCTTCACGCCGGTAAAACTCGTCGTCCGCTGGGCGGCGCGGTCGATCAGGTAGTCGTTGTCGCGGTTGCGGATGGGCCGCCAGAGGCTGTCGACCTCGGAGTGGATGCCGAAGCCGCCCGCCATCTGCGCGCGCTCGGTGTCCGTGATTGGCCGCCAGGGGTTCCAGGTGTAGCAATAGATCCAGCAGTGCCGGTCGTCGATCGGTACCCACGTCTGGCCGTTCATGTTGTCTTGCGACATCGAACCCGGCGCGAGGCTGTGGTTGGGGACGAGGAACTGCGTGATCCGCCAATACAGGTCGTCGGAATCCGTGCTGCGCGCGCCGCCCACGACGAAGCCCGCCTCGTGGGGGATGACCGTGAAGCGCGGCGAACCGTCGTTTTTCATCCATCGCACGGTCTGCGGCGAACGGTCGTCGACCTCCTTCGGCATGTGCAGGAACGAGAAGTGCGCCGTGTCGATCGCGCCTTCCAGGGACTGCGCCCAGTTGCACTCTTGGAGCTTCTTGGAGACGAACAGCTGCTCCGCGGGGAGGTGGCCGAACTCGAACTTCGGCAGCGGCGGCGTCAACTCCGCTGGCCCGAAATAGGCCCAGACCAGGCCGCCGTACTCGCGCACGGGGTACGCGCCAGCGCGGACCTTCTCCTTGAAGTTCGATTCCGCCGGCTCGCTTGGGAGGTCGAGGCAAGCCCCTGTGATGTCGAACTTCCAGCCGTGGTACACGCAACGCAGGCCGTGCTCTTCGTTGCGACCCCAGAAAAGCTCGGCCCCGCGATGCGGGCAGCGCGCGTCGAGCAGCCCGATCCGGCCGGCCGTGTCGCGGAAGGCCACGAACTCCTCGCCGCAAACCTGAACGCGGACTGGGTCGCAGTCCGGGCCGGGCAGTTCCTGAGCCAGCAGGACGGGCATCCAGAAGCGGCGCAACAGGTCGCCCATGGGTGTGTCGTGGCTGGTTTGGGTAAGCGTCTCGTTGTCGTGGGCACTGAGCATAGCGTCGGGCTCCGGCGAGGGTGTGTCCCGCTAGCGTGGCGGCGGCAGCGCCGGTGTCAAGGGGGCGCCGCGGCGGCACAGGCCCGTCTCGCGCTGGTTGCGGCCAGAGCATCGACCGGGTAGACCTATAGTTCGATGCACGCTTCGCTGGCCCTCCCCGGCTGGTATACCGTGTGGCGCTATTTGGTTGACCCGGATGGACTCTGGCGTTGGCGCACCTACCCGCCCGCCAGCGCGGGCAGGATGTCGAGGACATCGCCGGCCTTGACCGCGACATCGGCGCCACCCATGTAGCGAATGTCCTCGTCGTTCAGGTAGATGTTGACGAAGCGGTGCAGCTTGCCGTCCGCTCCGTACATCTTCTGCCGGAAGCCCGGGAAGCGGCCATCCATATCCTCGAGGATGGCGGCGACGTTGGCGCCGGACGCGGTCACGCGCTTCTGGCCGCCCGTGAGGTTCTGGAGCACCGAGGTCACGCGGACCTGAATGGTTGGCGAATCGCTCATCGTGTCTCTCCTCTGTGGCGGAGGCGCGCGGGTCGCCCGGCGCGCCTCCATACCTGGATTTCCCTGGCGTGATTGCGAGTTCGAAGGCGGCTAGCCGCCGAACGGCGCCTCCCGGTGCGGGATCGGCGCTCCGCAGAACACCTCGTAGTCGATCAGTTCGTGGATCGTCGGGTTGTCGCCGCAGAGCGGGCAGTTCGGGTCCCGCCGTACCTTGACGACGCGGAATTCGAGCGAAAGGGCGTCATAGAGCAGCAGCCGGTTGACAAGCGGCTCGCCCACTTCGAGGATGAGCTTGAGGACTTCGGTCGCCTGAATGCTGCCGATGGTCGCGCACATCGCGCCCAAGACGCCGGCTTCCGCGCAGCTCGGAACCATGCCGGGCGGCGGCGGCGCAGGATAGAGGCAGCGGTAGCAGCCCTTGCCGGGGATATACGTCGTGGCTTGGCCATCGAACATCAAGATCGAACCGTCGATTAACGGCTTCTTGAGCAGGTAGCAGGCGTCGTTCACGAGGTAACGGGTGGCGAAGTTATCGGCGCCATTGATGACATAGTCGTACTCGCTGATGATCCGGAAGGCGTTGTCGCTCGTGATCGGCTCTTCGTGCGTGACGACCTCGACGTTCGGGTTGTGCGAGAGCAGCCGGGCCTTCGCCGAATCGACTTTCGGCATGCCGATGCTCTCGGTCACGTGCAGGATCTGGCGCTGGAGGTTGGAGCGGTCGACGACGTCGAAGTCGACGATCCCGATCTTGCCGACGCCCGCCAGCGCGAGGTACAGGGCAACCGGCGAACCGAGCCCGCCAGCGCCGATGATCAGCGCGCTCGATTGAATAATCTTGCGCTGCCCGGCGCTGCCGACTTGCGGCATGATCAGGTGCCGGCTGTAGCGCTCCACCATCTCGGGGGTCATGACGGCCGGGCCGGCGCCGCCCGCGAGCGCGGGGATGACCGCGACCTCGTCGCCCGCCTTGACTGCCGTCTCCTCGCCGCCCAGTTGCTCGATTTCGACCTGGTTGACGTACACGTTAATGTGACGGGCCATCTTCCCGGTCGCGTCCTGCAGTTGGGCGCCAAAGCCCGGGAACTGGCTGTCAAGATCCTTGAGGACCTCGCTGACGGTTGCGCCGGTGGCCTGCACGTTGGCGCGGTTTCCGACCAGGTGCCGGAACGGCGTTGGGATGTACACAGAAACGGACATTGAATCCTCCTTGCGGCCGCCGGGCGAGGCGTCCGAGCATTGTGCGATATGGCGCGCTTTCCGCGCCTCAGAGATTGACGCTGAGATACCGTTCGCCGGTATCACAGAGCATGGTGACGACACGCCGGCCTGGCCCGAGCTGGACGGCGACCTTGTTCGCGGCGATGACGTTGGCGGCGGCCGAAATCCCGACCAGAAGGCCCTCTTCGCGCGCCAGCCGCCGTGTCATGGCCAGCGCCTCTTTGTCTTCGATCCGGATCACTTCGTTGTAGATTTTCCGGTCCAACACGCCGGGCACGAAGCTCGCCCCGATGCCCTGGATGCCATGCATGCCAGCCCGGCCCCCGCTCAGGACAGGCGAGCGGGCCGGCTCGACGGCGTAAATCGTGATTCGGTCGCCCGCGTGCTCGCGCAAGTAACGGCCGACTCCCGTGACCGTGCCGCCTGTCCCGACGCCGGCCACGAAGGCATCGAGGTGGCCTTCCGTCGCCTCCCAGATCTCTGGGCCCGTCGTGCGGTAGTGGACCTCGGGGTTTGCTGGGTTCTCGAACTGCTGAGGCATGAAGTGCTTGTGCTTGGCGACGAGCTGCTGGGCCGCAAATACGGCGCCCGTCATGCCCTCGATCGCGGGCGTCAGGATCAGTTCGGCCCCATAACGCTCAAGCAATCGGCGCCGCTCCACCGACATGTCTTCCGGCATGGTCAGGATGAGGCGGTAGCCCTTCACGGCCGCCACCAGTGCCAGCCCAATCCCGGTATTGCCAGAAGTCGGCTCAACGATGGTGTCGCCGGGCTTCAGCTTGCCCTCACGCTCGGCGGCTTCGACCATCGCCAACGCGATGCGGTCCTTGACGCTGCCACCAGGGTTAAGGTTTTCCATCTTGCCGAGTACCTCTGCCGCCCCCGCGGGGACGACTCGGTTGAGGCGCACCAGTGGCGTCGCGCCGATGAAATCCAAGGCAGTCGAACCGATCGCGGGGCGGTTCATATCCGGTAACTCCCAGCCGTCGGCAGAGGCTCGCGTTCCAGCAGGTCGGCGATTGAGTACGCCCCCAGGATCTCGCTGGTCGCGCAACGGACGCGTTCCCAGATCTCGCGTTGGCCGCACTGGTGTGGGTGGTCAGTCGATTCGGCGGGCTCATCGAGCCAGCCGACCGGCGCAAGGCTTCCCTCGAGGGCGGTAATGACTTCGAGCACCGTAATCTGGCGCGGGTCCCGCAGTAGTTCGTGCCCACCCGAAGGCCCGCGGGTGGACCGGAGGAAGCCGGACTTCCGGAGCGCCGTCAGGAGTTGGTCGAGGTACTGCTCGGGCACGTGACGCCGCAGCGCGATCTCGGAGGATTGCAGCGGCCCGCCGCCGAAGTTGCCGGCGAGTTCAATCAGTGCACGAAGGCCATAGTCGCTGCGAGTGGAGACACGCATGGCGGCGCGGCGCGGGCCGCTCCTCCTCAAGAAAGTCGAGTGCTGTTGTCAACAATCGTAGATCGCTCGGAGCGAGTCCGCAACTGCGCATGTATGGTTGTATGCTCGACAATGTTCGATACACACTGGAGGCGGTCCATGCGCACGAACATCGAGATCGACGATCAGCTCCTACAGGACGCGCTGGAGTTGAGCGGGTTGAAGACCAAGCGCGCGGCCGTCGAGGCGGGCTTGCGCCTCCTGATCCAAGACTCCGCGATCAAGGACCTGTTGAGCATGGCCGGGACGGTGGAATTCTGGCCCGATGCATCCCGGCGGGAGATCGCGCATGCCGGCGGCTAGCCCTTCTCAAGGACTCGTTCTGCCCGACGCGTCGGCTTGGATCGACCTCATCGAGGGCAACCCAACGTGGCAGGCGCGCCGGCTTCGCGAACTCCTTGATCTGAGGCTCGTAGTGGTCGGCGACCTGGTAGCCATGGAGGTTCTTCGTGGTGTCCGCGACGACCTCCGCATGCGTCGTTTGGCGAAGGACTTCGAGAAACTTCCCAACGTGCTGCTGGTGGAACAAGGGACGGCGTTGCGGGCGGCCCACCACTACCGCTACCTGCGCTCCCTCGGCATCACCGTCCGCTCCACAGTCGATTGCCTGATCGGGACGTATTGCATCGACCACCAACTGCCTCTCCTCCACGCAGACCGCGACTTCGATGCCTTCCGCGACCATCTCGGCCTCATCGTCGTGGACGCCTAACGCCTGGCTACTTCGGCAGCCGCTTCGCCGCATCCCGCCGCTTCAGCACCTGCTTGATGCTCACCCAGCTATGGTGTCCGACGACAACGTGGTCGATCAGGTCAATTCCCAGGATCTGGCCGGCGGCCGTGATCTGCTCGGTCGCGGCGATATCCTGGGCGCTCGGCGTAGCGTCGCCGGAGGGGTGGTTGTGGACCATGACGATGCCCGAGGCGTCGAGCGCGATCGCGTCTCGGAAGAGTTCGCCGGGGCGGTACTGGAGGGCGTCGACGGTCCCGTGTGCCGCCTTCACCTGCCCGAGGAGACGCCCACGCGTATCGAGCGAGAGCACCAGCAACTCCTCCTTCGTCTTCCCGAGGAAGCGGTGCCCCAGATACCGGTACACCGCTTCCGCCTCGCGGAGGTGCGGCCGATCGGCCAGTTCCGCCGACTGGATCCTGCGGCCGATCTCGAAGGCCGCGAGCAGCAGCGCGCTTTTGGCGGGGCCGAGACCGGGCACGCTCTGGAGAGCCGGCGCTCCGGCACGGAGCAGCGAGGCCAAGCCGCCGCTCTCTTCGAGCACCCGCCGGGCGAACTCGGTGACGTTCTCGCCGCGCAGCCCGGAACCGAGCAGCACCGCGATCAGCTCCGAGTCGCTCAGGACTTCGGCGCCGTGCCGCAGGAGACGCTCGCGGGGGCGGTCATCCTCAGCGACTTCACGCATCGTCCTATGGGCTGAAGCCTGCATGATGCGGCTATTCTAGCGGGCCGATCAGAACTCTGGGCGGACGGCGCGTTTTCGCTCACGCGGGGGCTCCTCCGGCTTAGCCGGCCCCACGGCGGCCGTCTCGACTGGCTCGCCGTCCGCCGGCGGATCGATCTCCGGGCGCTCGACCGCTTCGGCCCAAAAGGCAACCGCGGAGTGGCGGTAGAAGCGGACGACCGCGTGGTCGCCGGGCTGCAGCTCGCCGAAGACTAGCCGGTCTCCGCGGAGGATCTCCTTGTGGTCCAGCCGGATGTAATGGGTCGCCATCACGATCGAGTCCCGGCGCTTCCACCGTCGCGTTATCTGGCCTGTCCGTTCGACGTGCGAGCCAAGCAGGTCGAGCCAGGCCTGGATCGCCTGCGACCCGAAGAGGAGCGAGAAGAACCCCAAGACGACGAGCAGGAACGTGGTCCCGCGGTCCCCGCCGAGCAGCGTATCAACGAGGAAGAAGAGAAACGCGCCAAACGCCGCCACAAAAAACGGCGTCCAGGTGATCGCGGTCCGGATGAGGCTGTTCCGGACACCGCGTTTGCTTTGGGTCTCCAAGGTCTGGGCGTCATCTTGCTGCATCATCGTCCTGGGATTCTAAGCTGTTCGCCGATATTGATCGTCTCCGGGTCAAGGCCTGGATTGGCGGCGACGATAGCGTCCACGGTTGTGTCGAACTGGACAGCGATGCTCGACAGCGTATCGCCCGCCCGAACTGTGTACGTCCGCACGGCGCCCACCGATGGCGCCAGCGTGCCGGTTGGGGTCGCCGTAATCGCGAGGGTGGGAGTCGGCGTCCGAGTCGTCCCGCTGCCGGGTTGAGTGGGGGTCGCAGTGGCGCCTGTCGCTGGCGTCGGCGTCGAGACGGGCCGGGGCTGATCTTGCTTCCCTTTGCTCTCGGGCGGGCTGATAAACAGGTAAACGGCAACGAGCGAGCCGACGGCCAGCGCCAGCAACGCTCCCCGGTAGGTCCAGGTGGAGGGCAGGCCCGCATCCGGCGGTTGGTACTCAGGCTCCGGGGGCGCCCCGATACGCGGTTCGCTGTCCATCAGAACCTACGGTACCAGGCTCAGCGCGCAGTGGGCGACCTGGCGCCCTTGCGCTTACGACGCGGGCGTGAAGGCGCGGCGACCACGGACCCGGTTGCGGCGACCATACGCATGCAACAACTGTTGAAAGGCCGTCAGCCGGGCGCGGCCATACGCGGCGAAGCGCTCCTGCGCCGCGCTGTTGCTCGTGATCCGGTCCACCACATAGACGCTCTGTTCGAGGGCCGCATACGCCGTCGCGCCCGTGACCAAGACATCGACCTGGAACGCCGAGAGCGTCGTGCCCGCGCCGTCCAGCGTGTGCCGGGCGACGTACAACAGCCGCGCGTTCCCGCCCGCCGGGGCCGTGTCGAGGTGGAGCGAGAGCGTCGCCGCCCAGACGCCGAAGCCGATGTAGGCGGGCGGGTAGGAGCCCACGGGATACTCGACCGCTTCGACGGCGATCAATGTCGTCAGGGCCGTCAGCGAAAGGTCGCGGCTGCCGGCCGTGGTCGCCACCGTCGCCGATAGCTCCTGCGGCAGCGCCGCGCTCACTTCCGAGAGCGCGTGGTCGATGTGGCGATCGAGTTGGACATCGCTCCAGCGGTACGTCGGGATGTCGGTATCCCGGAGGTCTTTGCGGATGCGGTCGCGGACATCAGCGAGTGTTGTTGGCATGGGGCGACGCTACCAAGTCGATCTGTCGATCAGGTAGTGGCGCATGTCAGCGAAGGGGCAGAGTAGAATGCGCCCGCAAGGGGGATGACGATGGGCAAGTTCGATGGACGGGTGGCGATGATCACCGGCGCGGGCGCCGGCATCGGCCGAGACTCGGCGCTCGCCTTCGCCCGCGAAGGCGCGGCCGTGGCCGTCGTCGATGTGCGCGGCGAACGGGCCGAACAAACCGCGGAGCTGATCCGCCAGGCCGGTGGGCAGGCCGCCGCCTTCCTCTGCGATGTCCGCGGCGGCGAAGGCGTGGAAGCCACGACGGCCGAGGCCCTCGCCCGCTTCGGCCGGATCGATGCGCTGTTCAACAATGCCGGAACGACGCGGCAAGGCGACGTGGTCACGGTCAGCTTCGCCGATTGGGAGATGGTGCTCGATGTCAACCTGCGCGGCACCTTCCTGGTTTCGCGTGCCGTCCTCCCACACATGCTGGCGCGAGGTTCGGGGGCGATCATCAACATGGGCTCGATCGACGGGCTTGCGGGCGACGCGAACATGGCCGCCTACAACGCCGCCAAAGGCGCCGTCGTCAACCTCAGCCGCTCCATGGCCATTGACTTCGGGCCCCGCGGCGTCCGCACGAACTGCATCTGCCCTGGCGCTATCGGCACGCCCGCCGTGCTCAAAATGTTCACGGACACCGTGCGCGGCGCGATGGAAGCCGCGACCCCGTTGCGCCGCATCGGCCGGCCCGGCGATATCGCCTCTCTGGCCGTGTTCTTGGCCAGCGACGACGCCTCGTTCATCAACGGCGCCACCATGGTCGCGGATGGCGGGCTCATGGCGCGAACAGGCATGCCGCTCGGCTAAGGGCGCCGATGCGCCGCCGTTGGGCTGCGTCACCGTTTCGCGAAGCCCCTCGTCTGCGTTACCGTGCACCGATGAGCACGCTGACGGTCGCGCTTCTCCAGCTCCTCGCGAGCGACTATGACCTCGCGGCGAACGGGGTGCGCGGCGAGGCCGCCTGCCGCCAAGCGAAGACCATGGGCGCCGACATCGCGCTCTTCCCCGAGATGTGGAGCACCGGCTACGCCTTCCCGCGCCGCTCCCCCAGCCGCGACCTTTGGCGCGCGCCCGAGCTCTGGCGGCAGGGCGAACGCCAGCTCGACGACGAGGAACGCGCCGCCATCGCTGCCCTTGGCCAGCAGGCTACGTCCGTGGACGGGCCGTTCGTGGGCCACTTTCGCGCCCTCGCCAACGAGTTGGACATGGCAATCGCGATCACGTACCTGGAGGCGACGCCGGCCGGCCCGCGCAACTCGGTCTCCGTCATCGACCGGCATGGCGCGACCGTCTTGACGTACGCGAAGGTCCATACCTGCGCCTTCGACCTCCCCGAGGCGGCGCTTGTGCCCGGGGACGGCTTCCCGGTCGCCGCCCTCGACACCGCGGCTGGCCCCGTCAACGTGGGCGCGATGATCTGCTACGACCGGGAGTTCCCGGAAAGCGCCCGCGTCCTCATGTTGAACGGCGCCGAAATCATCCTCACACCGAACGCTTGCGGCCTCGATGGCTGGCGGCTGGCGCAGTTCAGCACACGGGCCATCGAAAACGCCGTTGGCGTCGCCATGGCGAACTACCCGGCGCCCAAGAACAACGGGCAATCCTGCGCCTACCACCCGATGCTATTTCCGGCGGGCGGAGGCGAAGCCGTCGACAACCTCGTCGTCCAGGCGGGCGAAGGCGAGGAGATCGTGCTCGCCCGCTTCGACCTCGCCGCACTGCGGGAGTATCGC
>CAMAUF010000038.1 GCA_945861295.1 bacterium
GTGAGGCGCCAGAGAGGTTGAGGAAGAGGAAACTCCCGAGCGCGGACGCCGCCTTCGCTGTCGTGCGCGCAAACACGGCGTGCTGGGCCAGCGACGGGTTGCCTGTCTCAAGCGCGGCCCGAACTCCTTCGGGCGAACCGATGGCAAAGAATCCTGGCCCCGCCGCGTAGGCGATATCGTCTTGGCCCAAGGGAGAGCGGACTGTTATCTTCATGGTCCCGACGCGCTCTTCGCGCACGGCGCCGCCAATCGACTCGCCGAACGTGGCCAGCGCGGCGGCCGTCGCATCGGCATCGGTCGCTTCGGCCAGCAAGACAAACTGGGCACGGTCGACTTGGTCCTGAGGGAACCAGACCGCCAAAGCGGACTCCCCCGTCATTATCGCGAGCACTTCAGCCCCAGCATGGAGAGCTCCCCGGTCCGGGGTGTCCAAGAAGTCTTCGAGGAAGCTGTCGGCCTGGCCGGACTCCGGCGCCCGAGAGGCCGCCTCTTGCCAGAGCGCCGCTGACCCGCGGACTGAGGCGAAGAGGACCGTGGTTACCGGGACGAGGCTGGCAAAGCGCGACGGACCGGCCTGGACGAGCGGCGCCCACTTCCCGAGTTCGCCGACGATCACCGCCTGTTCGGCCTCGAATGCTCCATCCTTGGCGCCGAACACCACCGCGAACGGGCTGCCAGTCTGTTCCCCCAGCGCGCTCGCGCCGACGAGGCTTTCGAGCATCGGATTGGTGAGCGCGCCGTCCACGATTTTGCCGAAATCGCCATACACGAAAAGCAGGAAGTTGGTCGTGAGCTTGTCGCGAAGCGTCTGGAAATCGGGTGAAGCGCTCAACGCGGGCCGCTTCCCGAGCGAGACCTCGATGATCGCCTTGAGGGAATCGACGTCGGTGGTCAGGACGATGTGTTCGCCCAGGCGGATCACGAACCCTGAATCGCTCTTGAGATACGGGACACCCTCATAGGTGTCTTCCTGGAACGACCCTTCACCGATGATCGTGATTCGCTTGAGGGCGAGCGCCGCGTCGCGAGCGCGGAAGACAACGCCACCATGGAGGTCCGCGAGGCCGGCGTCGAGCCCGACCCCTTCGACGCTGCGCAGAAAGACTCCCGCATCGCCCCCGAGCAAAGGCGCGATGTCGTCATCCCAGCTGAGCCCCGCGACGAGGTAGCCGGTCGACCCACCCGGGGCGAGCCTGCGGATGCGGACTTTCGCGCCGGCCGCTATCTCGGTACTCGGGCCGAGCTTGTCCCCGGCTTGGTTGTAGACCTCATAGCCCTTGTACTGGCTCGTGTTGGATGGGGCGAGATCGCCCGTGACCGTCCGGATCGACTGCCCGTAGTCCAGATCCGCGACGAGCTTGACATCTACTCCCGCGTACTTCTTCGGGTCGCCAAAAACCTTGTACTCCTCTGAGGGCGCGACCAAGTTGCCGGTCTCGATCAACCCCTTGGCGCTGCCCTTGGGGTCCTCAACGCCGAGCCGCTCCAACAGCCTGAACGAGGCGACCCACTGACTGGACTCTAGGTCGGTGTTGATGCCGACATAGAGCGCTGCATCCCCAGGCACGAGCCCAGCGGAGGTGAGGTTCACCCCAGAGGCGCTGCTCGAAGAAAAGAAGAACACGAGCGCGACCGCGACCCCGACCAAGACTGTGGCAGCGATGCCCAGCTCGGCCGGTCGAACGCGCAAACCTGGTTTGGTCGCCATCCCTGCCATCCCTCGGCGCAGCGGTCGATCCGAGCGTACCGTCCCTAGCAATATCGTCCGGCGGCGGCTACAAATGAGGGCCGAGGCTGACACTCGCTGTACTCTCGAAGTTGCACACGCCCCGAGCGTGGGCCTGGTAAGGCAGACCCGAAGGTGCGCATAGACGCTTCTCAACTCTTCGCTAGACTCAGCCCCGGGCCGAGCGACATCGCGGGCCAGCCAAGGAGGACGCCGTGATCGTCCGGATCGACCACATCGGCATCGTATCGGGGAGTTGGGAGGCCGCCGCCGGCGTCCTGCTGCGGCAAATGGGCCTCGAACTCGACCTCGCCCGCACGCCCAAGCCCGAGGGCAACTACTTCGCTCCGGAGAACACCGACATTTACTTCGTCAAGGTCGGCCTGGGAGAGACGCGGATTGAGGTGCTGTTGCCCAGGGACGACCAGTCCGGGATCGGCCGCCGCCTGCGGAAGTTCGGCCCTGGGCTGCACCATATCGGCTACGCCTCAGACGATGTTGGGGCAGATGCGGCGCGGTTTCGCGGACAGGGCCTGCGCCAGATCGACCTCACGAGCGGCGGTCGCGGCGACCTCCCCGGTTCTGGCACGCCATTCTTCCAGCCCGCCTCGGCCGGTGGCATCCTCTGGGAGATCGTCGCCGTCCGTTAGCCTCGGGGCGGCGCCTGCCTGGTAAGCGCGAGAAGCGAGGCACTATGCGACGATGATCGCGGACTCCCGTTACCATATGCCGAAGACTCCAACGCCCGCTCCTGGGTGAGGCGAGAGTGAGCGTCATGACCAGCCGCGAAGTCCCGCTCCCGCGCCTGCTGCCTCGTCTTCGCGTTACCCCAAAATTCCGCTGGCTGCGGGCCTTGGCGATCGACTTTGGCCTGGTTACGGCCGTCATGGCCGGATATTTCGTCCTGCGAGGGATGGCGCCCAACCGTCCAGAGTTCGCTCTCGATGTCTCCCGGCAGCTCATCGCCTTCGAACGGGCGATAGGCGTGTTCTGGGAGCCAGAGGTCCAAAGCGCCTCCATCCGGTACGAATGGCTGAAGGAGGCGGCCAATTTCATCTATGCCTATGGCCACTTCCCCGTCCTAGTGGCCGTCGCCGTTTGGCTCTGGGTCCGGGGAAGGCCGTCATTTCTGGACCTGCGGAACACGATCGTTGTTTCCATGGCGATCGGGCTCGTGATGTATTACTTGCTCCCGGCCGCCCCCCCGCGCCTCCTGGAAGCGCACGGGATTGACCTCGGGTTTGTTGACACGATCTTCGGTGGCGGGACAGCGGTCGAATACGCGCAGCCGGACATCATCTTGAACGACTATGCGGCCATCCCGAGCTTCCATTTTGGCTGGATCGCGCTCGCCTCCGCCGCCATCTGGGTCAACACGAAAAGCCTGCCGGCGCGGACCCTCGCCCTGGCGCTGACCGTCATCATGAGTTGGGCGATCGTCGCTACTGGCAATCACTTCTTCGTCGACATGGTGATCGGCGGCGCCGTGGTGCTCGCCGCTTGGGCATTGGCGATCCGTTGGCGGGCCAGCCGCTGGCTGCGCTGGTAGCCGAGGCTCCCTCGCACCCCCGGACGGCGCCGTTCAGGTCGCCGCGCCCCAGAGCCTACAAGGCGCGCCAGAGTACGATTTGCGGTCATGGCCCACGCACCCGTCCCGAGTTTCCGGTTCGAACGCGAGGCCTGGCGGGCCGGTGCTTATTGGGTCGCGGGCGTGGATGAGGTCGGCGTCGGGCCGTTGGCGGGGCCGTTAACGGCCGGGGTCGTCGCGCTTCCGCCCCGGCGGCGCTTCAAATGGTACAAGTGGGTCAACGACTCCAAGGTCTTAACCGAAAGCGTCCGCGACGAGCTGGCCACCCAGATCCAGGCCGACGTCCCCTGGGCGCTCGGCTGGGCCAGCGTGGCCGAGATCGACCGCGTCAACGTCTATCAGGCCCGCAAGCTCGCCATGTTGCGTGCCTTCGAGGCGCTGAGCGTGCGGCCCGACCATATCATCTCGGACGCGCTCGACCTGCCGCTGCCGAACCTGCGCGCCGTCGTCAACGGCGACGCGCTCAGCATCGCCGTCGGGGCCGCCTCCATCGTCGCCAAAGTCGCCCGCGACGCCCTCATGGTCGAGATGTGCGCGAAGTACCCCGGCTACCACTTCTGCCGCAACCGGGGTTATCCCACGCCGGAGCATAAGCGGCTGCTCGTCCAGCGCGGGCCCTGCCCCATCCACCGCCGCAGTTTCGCCCCGGTTGCCCAACTTTCGCTGCCGCTGACGCCATGACGGACACCAAGACACCGCGCCAGGAGCTGGGCGGCTTCGGCGAACGCGTCGCCGCAGCCCGGGTCGAAGGTCTCGGTATGACCATCCTCGCCCGAAATGTGCGCCTGAAAGCGAGCGAAGTCGACATCTTGGCGCGGGACGGCGAGGACCTCGTGTTCATCGAGGTGAGGACGCGCCGCGCGATGCCGGGTGCGGCAGGCGAATCGCTCGATGCCCGCAAGCGCAACAAAATGTGGGCCGCGGCGATGGAGTATTGCGAACGCGAAAGCCTCGACCCCAGCCGCGCCCGCCTAGACGCCATCCTCGTCGAACTCGATGCGCGCGGCGTGGTGAGGAGCGTCCAACATCTCCGTGGCCTCGAACTCGATTGACGCGACGTCTGACCCCTGTTGAGGCGTCTACCGGCGCCGACCTCTGCTCTAGGAGGGGTTACGCCACATCGTGGACGAGACCTTCGATCAGATCAGCGTGCCTGGCGCTGACGGGCATTCTGGGGCGGCCGGCGAGGACCGGCGAGCCCATCGCCGGTACCCGACCCGGCTCGCGGGAACGGTCGAGGTCGCCCCTGGGGTGACCGCGATGGTAAGCGTCCTCGACATGTCGACGGGAGGGGCGTTGGTCCGTTTCCCGGTAGGGTCGTCCATCCCGAAATCCTTCCTCCTGATGCTCGGCGCCGACGATCGCCGATCGACGCCGGTCCCCTGCCACACCTGCTGGCACGAAGAGCATTGGACCGGCCTGCTCGCGCATGTCGGCTTTGCCGGGCTTTCGGAGTCCGAAGCCGTCTTCGTCTCGACGGTGATTGAGGCGCTCCGCCCCGACTATGAGCGGCGGCAGCGCTATGTGGCGGAGCGGCCGGACCGGTAGAGCCGGTGACAAGGCCTTAGCGGGCGACCGCATTCCGGCGCATGCACCCGGGCGCCGCGGCCCTCCTTCCCCTGGTCAGTCGACTGAGGGCCCGAGAACGACCACAATCGGCCTCGCCCCGGCCTCGCCGGTGAGCTCGCTAAAGGTGGTCCGATCATGAAGTACGGAGTCGCTATCCCGCACGCCAACGCATTCGCCGCCCCGGAGGCAATCCGGACGATGGCGCGAATCGTCGAGGACCTCGGCTTCGACTCGCTTTGGGTCAGCGACCACATCATCGTCCCCGAAGGCTCCGGCTATATTCCGGAGGTCATGGCCGAACCCCTGGCCACGCTGGCCTTCCTGGCGGCTGAAACGAACCACGTCGCCCTCGGCCTCAGCGTCCTGATCGTCCCCTACCGCGACCCTGTGTTCACGGCGAAGTTCCTTAGCACGGTCGACTATCTCAGCAACGGGCGGCTCATCGCTGGCGTTGGCGCGGGTTGGTTGGAGCAGGAGTTCGACGCCCTCAGCGTCCCCTTCGCCGAACGGGGCGCACGCACGGACGAGTACCTCCGCGTTTACCGGAACCTCTGGGAAACCGACACGTCATCGTTCGAGGGTACGTTCAAGCGGTACGAAAAGATGCGCATGTTCCCCAAGAAGGCGCCCAACCGTCGCGGCACGATCCCGATCCTGGTCGGCGGCAACGGCAAAGCCAGCGTGCGCCGGGCGGCCGAACTGGGCGATGGCTGGCATCCGATCAACCTCGGCCCGGATGAGTTCCCGGCCGCCGTGGCGGAGTACCGGGCACAGTGCGCGCGCTTCGGCCGCGAACCGGGCACGATCTCGATGCGGCACATGCCAGGGGGCCGGACGCGGCCTCAGGGCGGGGCATGGCCCCTTTCTGGGACGCCGCACGAGCAGGCCGCCGACATCCGCGCTTACGCGGCGGGCGGCCTCGACGAACTCGTCCTCTCCCTGCCCTTCCGGAACGTCAACGAGGTGGGCACGACACTGAGAGCGTTCATGCGCGACGTCGCCGGCCGGGTGTGAGGCAAGCCGAGCCGTTGACATCGCTGCGGTACACTGGCTCCATGGCCGCTGTCGTCGTCGTCATCTTCACCGTTGAGAAAGAAGGGCTGTCGGTGCTGCTCATTGAGCGCGCCGCGCCGCCGTATCAGGGTTCCTGGGCGCTGCCTGGCGGCCTGCTCCGGGAGGGCGAAACGCTGAGCGGCGCGGCGACCCGCAAGCTCGCCGATGAGACCGGCGTCAGCGACCTCTTCCTCGAACAGCTGTTCACCTTCGACCACGTCCCGGACAGCGCGGCCGAAGTCGTGGTCTCCTATTTCGCGCTCGTCGATGTCGCGCGCACCCGGCTGCGGGCGGAGAGCGAGTGGCGGCCCGCTTGGCGGCCGATCCGGGCGACCAGCGGCCTCGCCTTCGACAACGACCGCATCATCGCCTACGCCGAAGAGCGGCTGCGCAACAAGCTCGACTACACCAACATTGCCTACAGCCTTCTGCCCGCGCAGTTCACCATGACGGCGATGCAGCGTGTCTACGAAGCGATCCTCGGCGAGGCGATGGACAAGCGAAACTTTCGGCGGCGCGTCGTCGGGCTCGACATCGTCCGCGAGACGGGCCTGACCACCAAACAGGGCGCCTACCGGCCGGCGATGCTATACGAATTCACGAGCCGGGAGCCGATGACGTTCTGAGGGGCCGGCATCCGGGACGGCTTGGCCCTTGTACTGCAGTTTGAAGAGGGAGGCGTACATGCCGCCCGCCGCCAGCAACTCCGCCTGGCTGCCCGATTCCAGCAGCTCGCCATGCTGAAGCACGAGGATTCGGTCCACCGAGCGGATGGTGTTGAGGCGGTGCGCGATCAGGATGGCCGTCCGGCCCATCGTCACGCGCCGAATGCTCGCTTGGAGCAAGGCCTCCGTCTCGGGGTCGATGCTGGCAGTGGCTTCGTCCATTACGAGCACAATCTCGGGGTTAAACGCGGCGACACGGGCGAGCGCGAGCAACTGCTTCTGGCCCGTCGAAAGGTTGGCGCCGCGTTCCGCCAAATGGGAGGAAAAGCCGCCCGGCAGGGCCGAGATGAACTGGTCCGCGCCGACGAGCACGGCCGCTTCCTGCGCGTCGCGGTCGCTGATCGAAGGGTCGCGCATCGTGATATTTTCGGTGACGGTTCCCGTGAACAGAAACGCGTCCTGAAGGACAACCCCGATGTGACGCCGGAGGTCGCGCTGCACGAGCTGCCGGATGTCGACGCCATCGACCCGGATGGCGCCCCGCTGGACGTCGTACAAGCGGCTGAGGAGGCCGATGATCGTCGACTTGCCCGCGCCCGTGGAGCCCACGATCGCTACGCGCTCCCCCGGCTCGATCACGAACGAGAGGTCCCGCAGGACCCAGTTTCCCTCGTCGTAGGCGAACCAGACATGGTCGAACTCGATGCGTCCGCGGACCCTCGGGAGGGGCTGAGCGTCCAGGGCGTCGCGCACTTCCGGCTGCTCGTCTAGGACCTCGAAAATGCGCTCACTCGAAGCCATGGCCGACTGAAGCGTCGTGTAGCGGTCGCTGAGGTCGCGAATCGGCCAGTAGAAGCGCTGCATGAACTGCGTGAACGCCACGAGCGTCCCAATCGAGAGCGCGCCCGAGAGGACGCGGTCGCCGCCGTAGAGCAGGATCGCGGCCGTTGTGACCGCGCTGAAGATGACCACGGTCGGCTCAAAAATCGCGTACCAGCGCAGCACCGTCAGGTTCGAGCGCAAGAGGCCCTGGTTGCGACGGTCGAACCGCCTGAGGTTCTCCTCCTCGCGGTTGAAGAGCTGGACCACAGCCATCCCGGTGATGTTCTCGTTGAGGTCAGCGTTGATCCGGCTGAGCCAGGCTCGCTGCTCGCGGTAGCCGTCCCGCTGGGCGAACGCGAACCAGCGCACCGCCCAGATCAGCGGCGGCAGGAAGACGAGGAGCACCAGCGCCAGCTTCCAATCGAGGATCAACATCGCCACCGTCACCGCCACGACCGTCAGCAGGTTTGCCAGGATCTGGACGACGCCCTGCGAGATCAGCTGCTCCAGCGTCGCGACATCGTTCGTCAGCCGCGTGACGAGCCGCCCGACCGGGTTGCGGTCGAAGAAGGAGACCGAAAGCGTCTGAAGGTGGCGGAAGAGCACCATCCGCAGGTCGGTCATGACGCGCTGGCCGACATAAGCCATCAGCACCGACTGGACGTAGCGCAGGCCGAAGCTCACGAGTAGCACGGCCAAGAAGAGGATCGTCAGGCCCGCCAGGCCATCCGTCTTCTCCTTGGCGACTTGCCCGTCGATCGCCTCCTTGAGGATCAGCGGCCCGGCCACTTCGAGCGCGGCCAGCACAAAGAGAAGCACGGTGCTGCCGGCGACGAGCCACCCGTATGGCCGCAAAAAGCCGAGCAGGCGCCGGATCACAACGGTGTCGTACACCTTGCCCGAGACTTGGTGGTCGAGGTCGAGATCGGGGTCGTCGATCATGGCGTCACCTCCTCGTCCTCGACATCGACGCCGAGCTGTTCGACCAACAACTGGCGCCGGTAGAAGCGCGCGTAGACCTCGCCAAGGGACAGTAACTCGTCGTGCGAGCCGGACTCCACGATGCGGCCCCGTTCGAGCACGACGATGCGGTCGGCGGCGGCCACGGTGGAGGTGCGATGGGCGATCAGCAGGGTCGTGCGTCCGGCCATGAAACCCCGCAGGCGGCGCAGGATCTCCTCCTCCGTCCGCGTATCCACATGCGAAAGGGCGTCGTCGAGCACGAGGATGGGGGGCGCTTTGATGATAGCGCGCGCGATCGCCGTCCGTTGCTTCTGGCCGCCAGAGAGCGTCACACCGCGTTCGCCGATGATCGTCTCGAGGCCGAAGGTGAGCTGCGGGAAGTCGTTGCTGAGCTGCGAGGTTTCGACGGCGAACTGCATCTCAGCCACCGAAGGGGCGGCGCGGCCATACGCGATGTTCTCCCGGAGCGAATCCGAGAACAGAAACGTCTCTTGGGGGACAACCCCGACCGAGGCCCGGACCAGATCGAGCGGCAATTCACGAAGGTCGTGGCCGTCGAGGTGGATCGAGCCGGCCTCCGGGTCCCAAAGCCGGCCGAGCAGGTTGACAACCGTGCTCTTGCCCGACCCGGTGACTCCGACCAACGCGACGACCGAGCCCGCTGGCACGTCCAGCGAGAAGTGATCGAGGACAGGCTTGCCGCCATACGAGAAGCTCACGTCGCGAAAGCTGAGGTCGCCGCGGACAGCCTCGATCGGAGTCACGCCGCCCTCAATCGTCGGCGTGGTGCCTAGGACCTCGACAATGCGGCGAAGGGAAGCGACCCCAGCCTGGAGCGCCGTCGCCGTCCAGCCGAGCGAGGTCAAAGGGTTCGCGAGCAGCACGAGGTAGGCGTTGAACTGGACGAACTCACCGAGGGTCATGCGGCCGGCCGCGACATCATGGCCGCCGAACCAAAGCACCAAGAGCGACGACGCGCCCGTGCCGACGATCATCAGCGGCCAAAGCGCCGACGTCCAATACGTCCACGCCATGGAGCGGCGCAACATCTCGCCGTTGGCACGCTCGAACGTGCCGACCTCCGTGTCCTCCTGGGCGTACGCCTTGACCGTGCGGACGCCGGAGACGTTCTCCTGGACGTGCGTCGCAAGCACGCCGAATTGGTCCTGGACGGCCCGGTAGCGGGCTTCGACGACCGTGCTGCAGGCGGCGATGGCGACCGCGACAATCGGGAAATAGGCGTAGGCGAAGAGCGCCAGCCGCACGTTTATCGTGAGCAAGAAGATGAAGCCGAAGATCAACATCAGGGTCGTGCGCAGGAGGTCGATGAGCGTCGGACCGACAACATCGCGGACCATCTGCAAGTCGTTGGTGCAGCGCGCCATCAGGTCGCCCGTCTGTGAACGGAGAAAGAAGGCTTGGTCGAGCTTCATCAGGTGCGCCGCCAGCGCCAGCCGGATGTCGTACTCGACACGGCGGGAGGTGCCGGAGACGAGCAGGCGCGAGCCGAAGCGCAAGAAGCCCTCGAAGGCCGCGAGCACCAGGATCACGGCGCCGAAGCTCAGCAGGCGCCCGGTCGAGGGGCCCTCGCCGCCGCTGGCCCCGTCGCGCAGCTCATCGATGGCGCGCCCGAGGATGAGCGGCGGAAACATGACGAGGAAGGAAGCGCCGAGGATCGCGAGGAAGCCCACGGCGTAGTGCCGCCAATAGGGCTTCGTAAACAACCAGGCGAGGCGCAAGGGGACCACGATTCGATGCTCCGGCACCCGGAGCTAATGGGCGCTTTCCTAGTAACGCGCCAGGGGGCCGCGTGTTAACGCGGCGCGGGCGATGAACGCATGCGCCGGAGGCTCGGCTGTGTCACGAAGACAAGCACTCCGACGACGACCAAGGCGACGCCGCAGGTCGCGAACCAGGTGCGCGTCGACGTGAGGTCGGCCATCGTCCCGGCGAGCAGTGCGCCAAGCGGCATCCCGCCCGCCATGCAGAGCATGTAGATGCTCATCACACGCCCCATCAACGCTTGCGGCGTGTTCGATTGGACGAGCGTCATGTTCAGGTTCGTAAAGAAACCCGCGTTCCAGCCGGTGACAAACATGATCGAGATCGAGAGGCCGTACCACGGCGAGAGGCCGAAGACGGTGTTGAGCAGGCCGCCGCCGATCATCGTGAGGATAAAGTAGCGGCCGCCTGGTTCGAGCCGGGGCAGCGAAGCCAACAACAGCGAACTCATGAGCATGCCGACGCCCATCGCCCCAAACAGCAAGCTCGCGCCGATCGCGCCCGTGCCGAGCTCATCCTTGGCGATCTTCGGGATCAGGGTGTTGAACGTGCCCGCCATCACCAAGGCCGTCACCAGCAGCACCACCAGGAGCGTGCGCACCCCTGGATGGTGGGCGACATAGGAAAGGCCTTCGCCCAACTCGCGAAGGACGTTCCGGTCGGCACGGGCTGCCGGCTTGGGCACGGCCAGCGGCACGAGCGCGGCAAGCCCGACCGTCAACAAGCCGGCCTGGACCGCGAACGACCCTCCAACGCCGAACCCAGCGATGACTGCGCCGCACAG
>CAMAUF010000039.1 GCA_945861295.1 bacterium
CGAGCTGTTCGAATTTGCCCTGGCCCACTTCCGCGACGGCGAAAAGGGCGGCTTCTTCGAGACCGCCGAGGGCGCGGAGGCCCTGCTCTTCCGGCAAAAATCGGCATATGACGAAGCCACGCCGAGCGGCAACGGCGCCATGGCGCAACTCGCGTTCGTCCTTGGACGCTACTTCGAGCGGCCCGATTGGGAAGCAATCGCCGCCGAGTGCCTGTCCGTCGCGGGCGAAAACCTCCTCGCGGCGCCGAACGGTTTCGGAAGCATGTGGCTGGCCGCGCTTGCGGGTCTCGCGCCCCGGCAGGAGCTGGTCGTCGTCGGCGACGCCGCGGCCCGCAAGCCGTTCGAGGCGGTGATCGAAGGCGTCTTCGCGCCCTGGCTCATCCTCGCGCCGGGCGAAGCCGGGACGCCGCTGCCGTTGTTCGAGGGCCGGGAAGGCCCGGCAGCGTATGTCTGCTCCGATATGGTTTGCCAACTGCCCGCGCTGACGCCGGAGGCGCTGATCGTCCAGCTTGCCGCGGCGGCTTCCGGGTAGCTGGGGCCCTGCCGCCGCGTCAGAGACGCGCCAACGTTAAGGTCAGCGCCGCCGCACATGCGTTGAACGACGCGCGTCGTACCATAGTCGGCGATGAACCGGATGCTCTCGCTGATCCTCGTCGCCGCAGGGCTTGCGGGCCTTGCGTTGGCAACGTTCGCGATGACCGTGGAAGCGGAGTCCGTCGCGGTCACGCGCCGCGCGTATGTGACCGACGTGATCCGCGCCCCGGTGCCCCCGAAGCCGACCCCGATCCCTCCGCCTCCGCCGTACGCCGGGCCGATCAGTTCGATCTACCTCGGCTCGGCGAACATCCTGGGTCAGGAGGCGCTGGTCGAGGGCGACACGCACTACGTTGGTGAGCGCGAACTGTTACAAGACCCGTTTCACCCATTAGACGTCATGTGGTATCCCCGATTCGGCCGGCCGGGTTGGGGCGGCGGCAACACGATTTTCGCCGCGCACGTGAACTACATCGGGTATGGGAACGGTCCTTTCGCCTACCTCACCGCGGCGCGGCCGGGCGATGCCCTGTACCTGACCATGGGAGACGGGTCGACCTTGACCTACATCGTGCGGTCGGTCGACATCGTCTCGTTGGTCGACCTGAACATGAATGACGTTGTCTACCCTCCCCTGGATGGCGCCACCGAGCGGGTGACGCTGATCAGCTGCGGCGGCACGTTCATCCCGGCGGCGGTCGGCGGCGAGTACGACAGCCGGGTCATCCTCGTGGCCGAACGGACCGTGCCCTGAACCAGCGGGACAGCGCGACTCCGGCGGGCGAGACGCAACCCCCCGCTCTGCGGTAGCGTGTCGGCATGAGTATCAGGATTGGCATGGGCGTCGCTGGTTTCCCGTTTTCATCACCGAAGGCGTTCTACGAATGGGTTGACCTTTGTGAAGGCAGCGCCATCGATTCGATTTGGTTCAGCGAGCGTTTGGTTTCGAGTTCGCCGAACCTGGAGCCGATGACGGCCATGGCTGCGGTCGCGGGGAGGACGAAACGGCTGAAGTTCGGCATGAACGCGATCGTCCTGCCGTTCCGGGACCCGCTGATCTTGGCCAAGGAGTGCGCCACGCTCGATTACCTGAGCGGCGGGCGGCTGCTCCCCGCTTTCGGCGTCGGCAACGAGAACGCCCCTGAGTTTGGCGCCACCGGCCGAAACCCTCAGGGCCGCGGCGCGTATTCCGACGAGGTAATTCTCTGTCTCACCCGATTCTGGAACGAAGAGCGCGTGACGCACGAGGGCGCGCACTTCCGCTATCACGATGTCACGATCACGCCGCGGCCAGTGCAGCGACCGCTCCCGGTCTGGATCGGCGGGAGCAGCGAAGCGGCCATCCGGCGGACGGCCAGGCTGGGCAGCGGTTGGCTGGCGGGGCTACAGTCGCCCGCTCAGGTGCGCCCAGTCGTCGCCGCGATCCGGCGCGAATCGCTCGCGGCGGGCCGGCCGATCGACGACGACCATTATGGCGCGGGCTTCGCCTTCCGCTTCGGTTCGGTCGACGAGCCGGAAGTCCAGCGCTCGACCAAGGCGTTCGCGCGCATCCCCGGCGCTCCCGACCCGCTGGCGTATCTCGCGGTGGGAGACGCCGCCGCGATCGCCGCCCGCGCGGCCGAATACGTCGACGCAGGCATCTCGAAGTTCGTCCTCCGTCCCGTCGCCGAATCGGACGAGGGCTGGATGGAACAGACCCGCCGGCTCATCGAAGAGGTGATCCCGCTGGTGCACGCGTAGGCGCGGCGGCCGGAGCGATCCGAACGGACCACGGGTCGGCGCCTTCGGGAACGTCGGCCGAGACGACGCCCGACGGCAAGAAGACGAGGCGTACTCGCCGCGCGTCCGCGATGGCGACCGCGGCTTGTCGTTCCCAGATCGGGAAACGCCGGCTGGCGAGGTAATCGGCCAAGGTCCGGTCAAGGCCGCGAGCGACGATCCGGTCGCCAGGCTGGAGCGCACGCGCTCGGAGCGCGCCTGAGAGGGTGGCGAGGTCGATGAGTCCGTCCTGGCCCCCGCCAGCGTCCGCAAGCCGGTCGGTTGTGACCGTGACACGCCAACGGCCCGCCAACGTCACGCCGGGCACGTTCAGGATTCTCCCCTCGAAGGGCTCGGCCTCGAGCGGAGGGCCGATGCGGACCTGACCGCAAGAAATCTGGACGGCCGCCTCCCCGAACAGCACACTCCCCGAGCCCGCGCGAAGGGCACGGTCAAGGTTCGCGAGCTTGGAGCGGTTTACGTCGGGCGTCAGTTTGGAGAACGACGCCTCCCGCTCGATGACCAGCGTCCGCGCCTCGGCGGGGAGCGCGACGAAGGCGGCGGCATCGTAGACAGCGCCCGTCACCTCCCGCCGTAGGGCTGCGACAGCCATCGCCGCGCGTTCGACCGGAGCGAACGCCTCGGCCGCGCTTTGGGCGAGCCCGGCAAGCGACCGGTCCACCCCAGGGCTGAGGTCTCGCAGCAAGGGCAGCACCTCGTGCCGCACGCGGTTGCGAACGAATCGGGCGTCACGATTCGAGGGGTCGTCCCGCGGAGTGGTCCCCACGGCCGCGCAGACGGCTTCCGTCTCGGCCCGGGTGAGACAGAGTATCGGGCGGAGCAGGCGTTGGGCGCCGCCGCCGGGGACATTCGTCGATGGAAGGATGCCGCGAAGCCCTCGGATTCCGGATCCGCGGATGACACGCATAAGGATGGTCTCGATGTGATCATCATGTGTGTGACCGGTGATGATGGCATCGAGGCGCTTCTCCGCGGCGACGAACGAGAGGAACTGATAACGCATGGTCCGCGCCGCTTCTTCGAGGCCCATTCGGCGTTCGGCGGCGGCCCTGCGCACTTCTCCTTCGCCGCTGAGAAAGGGCAACTCAAGCCTCGCGGCGAGTTCACGCACAGCCTGAAGGTCGTCCTTGGAATCGGGGCGCAACATGTGGTCGAAGTGCACGACCGTGAGCGAGAGGCCGATCTTTGGCGCGAGCGCCTTGAGAAGGTGCAGGCACGCGACGGAATCGGCGCCCCCGGAAACCGCGACCGCCACCGCGGATACCCGGCGGAACAGGCGCTCTGCCCCGGCGAATGACTCGACTTTGGCCAGAGCGAGGGATGTGGCGTCGTTCAACATGGCGCTCAGCGGGGATAAAGCCGCTGCCACCAACGCTTCCCGGCCGGCGGCGGCTCAACAGGCGGCGGACTATCGACGACGATCGGCACTTCGCCCGCCCGAACCCACCCGAGACGGGTACGGGCTTCACGCTCAATGTAAGCGTCGGAGGCGACATAGGCCTTCGCGGCGAGCGCGTGGTCGAGGATTTCGGTCAGTTCGGTGATTTGCTGCGCCTCTTCGGCACGCGCCTCATCAATAGAGTCTGATCGGAACCTTTCCCAGCCCGCCTGATAGCCGGCGAACGCCAAGAGCCCCAACGCCATTAGGAGAGGGAGCGGGGATGCAAATGAGCGGAGCGTTCTCATACGCAAGAGACCAACCTACGCGGGGTACGTTGAAAACTCAAGCGATCTTTCCGGGGCCAGCCGCCGCCCTCAACGTCCATCGCCAGGCGCTCCAATATCTCCCAAGTGACAGCGGTCGTTGATCATGCGGATGCCGGTGTGGCCGGCCCGAAACACGAGGTGGGAGACGCTCGCCAGGTCAGAGCCGAACACGCGAAAGCGCGCGGGCGGAAGGCCAAGGATGTGGCAGAGCGCCACGCGAAGGACGAAGTTGTGCGCCACAACCGCGACACTCGTCGCGCCGGAAGCACGCACGGTGTCCAGTGCCCGGATCACGCGGACGGCCACGTCGTCAAGTGATTCGCCTCCCGGCATAGGGAGCGAGGCAGCGTCATCGCCAGACCACTCCCGCAGAAATTCGGGAAAGCGCTCGCGCATGGCCGCGAACGTGAGGCCCTCGGTCTCGCCGACATGCATCTCAGTGAGGTCGTCCAGAGTTTCCAGTGGAAGGCGCTCGCCGGCGACCGCGGCGGCCGTCTGCTGCGCCCGGCGCAGTGGACTGACAAAGACGCGCTCGAAGGGCACACCCGCTAGCCTTCGGCCGAGGGCTCCGGCTTGGCGCTCGCCGAAGGGCGTGAGCGGGATGTCGGCGCGCCCGAGCCCGAGGCCGTCGCGGTTGTAGGCTGTCTCGCCGTGGCGGATGAGGTAGAGGTTCATCGAAGGCACCGGCTAGTCCTCGAACCTGCCGCGACGACGCCAGAGGTCGTGGGCGGGTGAAGGTTCATCGAGCGAAATGGTGAGGCGGGAAACGAGCGACGGCTCGTGGCCAGGAAACAGGGCGGCTACGAGCATCTCGGGCCGGCCCGCGTGCTCTTGGCTCGCCCGCATCCGAGCGTGCAGGAGCGAGCCGCAACCCGCCGCCGTCGCCGACAAACTTGGTGTTATGTCCCGCAGGTCGATAGTGCGTGGCTTCTCCCGCCGGTCATCAAGGAAAGGGACGCGGTCAGTGGCGAGGAAGGCGGCGACGGCCTCCCGGGCCGCCTCGATCGGGACATCGTCGAGGCGGACGGAGTACTCGGCCCACACCGCCGTCGCCTGTGGCGGCGCGCCGGTCAGCGGCACCTCATCGACGCGGACCACGGACAGGTCGGCCGATGTCTGCGCGCTCAGGCGCTCGACGAATTCGGCGATGGGGACACGCTCGTCCAGCGTCACATCCACCAACTCGCCTTCCGAAACGAAGCCGAGCGGCAACGGGCCGGCGAACTGCAGCTTGGGGTGCGGCGTGAAGCCCTGCGAGTACGAAAGCGGGAGCTCCGCCCGGCGGATGCAACGCTCCCAGTAGCGCATCACATCCAGGTGCGAGATGAAGCGGACGCGTTCGCCCTTGCGGAACGTGAGCCGGAGGCGTTGGACAGGCATAGTCGTTCGATGCTACCACGCGCCGCCTCAGGCGGTCGGCGCGAGTGCCCCCGTCGGTCGACGTGTCATATCTGAGCCGCTCCCAGCAAGACTGTGGGTTCGCGACTGCCCATGGTGGTACGATTGCCGCATGCGGGACGAGTTTTCAGCGCATGTCGTCAGGGACGGCGAATGGTACCTCGCCTTCTGTCTCGATGTGCCAGCCGGCAACGGCCAGGGCCGGACCGAAGCGGCCGCCATCAAGAGCCTACGGCAGTCGATCGCGTTGCTCCGCGAGGATCGCCGCGAAGACCTGCTCGCCAGAAAGCCGTGACCCTACGCCGAAACGGCCGCCGCCAGCCGCTCCGCCGCCGTGTGCGGGTCGAGTTCGCGGGCCGCCACTTTCGCCACCAAGCCTTCGAGTTCGGCCTCTGGTGTGGCCTGCCGGATCTTTTCGAGCAGGATGGCGCGGGCGATGCTGAGCACGGCGTGGCGCGCATCCTCGCGCAGGCGCGCCGCTAGGTCGCCAGAGGTTTCGAGCTCCTTGCGGTGGGCATCGATCGCGTCCAGGAGCTTGCCGAGCCCTTCGCCCTTGATCGCCGTCGTCTTGAGGATGGGCGGGCGGCGACTCCCGGCCGGCGCTAGGCTGAGCAGCGCCTGGAGCTGGCTCACAAGCACATCGGCCCCCGGATGGTCGGCCTTGTTGACGACGAGGATGTCGGCAATCTCGATAATGCCGGCCTTGAGCGCCTGAATGTCGTCGCCGGTGCCAGGATTGTTGACGAGGACCGTCGAAAGGGCTGTGCCCGCGATCTCGACTTCGTCCTGGCCAGCGCCGACCGTCTCGATCAGCACGTAATCGAAGCCGAACGAATCCATAACCGAGACGACATCGTCGATCGCCGGGGCCAGGCCTCCGAGCGCGCCGCGGCCCGCCATCGAGCGCATGAACACGCCCGGGTCGAGGGCGAGGTCCTGCATGCGGATACGGTCGCCCAGGATAGCGCCGTGGGTGAACGGACTCGAAGGGTCGACGGCGACGATGCCGACTTGGTAGCCGCGGTTCCGCATTTCGCGGGCCAGCGCCCCGGTCAGCGTGCTCTTGCCCGAGCCGGCGCCACCCGTGATCCCGACGATGTGGGCCTTGCCCGAATGCGGGAAGAGCGCGCGCACGTATTCGCGGCCTTCGGGCGTGTTGTTCTCGACGCGCGAAATGATCCGGGCCAGGGCGCGGCGTTCGCCCGCGAGGAAGCGCTCGACGAGGTCGTCCACGTCGTTAGTGTTTCGCGTTGGCGTAGACGAACTTCACGATGTCCTGCGTGTTCGTCCCAGGCCGGAAAACTGCGCGGAAGCCGAGGGTCGCCAGCCTGGCAGAGTCCTCTTCTGGGATGATGCCGCCGCAGAAGAGGAGCACGTCGTCTTTGCCGATGCCGCGCTTGTTGAGCTCGTCGACAACCCGCGGGAAAAGTTCGAGGTGCGCGCCCGAGAGGATCGAAAGGCCGACGACGTCGACGTCTTCCTGCAGGGCGGCCTCCGCGATCATCTCGGGGGTCTGGCGGATGCCGGTGTAAATCACTTCGCAGCCGCCATCGCGGAGGGCCCGGGCGACGACTTTTGCGCCGCGATCGTGCCCATCGAGGCCTGGCTTGGCGATAAGGACGCGAATCTTTTCCGTGGAAGCTGGTGCTGTGCTCATGCTGCTACCAATCGTTCAAGGTTTTCGGTTCCTCTCCTCGTTGGGAAGAGGTAAGGGTGAGGGGATATCCAGCCATTCTAGCGAAGCTGCTCGTCACGCGCCCGCGGCGAGCTTGGCGAAGGCGGCGATGACTTCGTCGGGCGCCTGCACGAGTTCGATCAGCACGCCAGCCGCCCCGATCGGCGTCTCCGCGTTGCCCTTGGGGTGGACGAAGCAGACATCGAAGCCAGAAGCGCCTTTGCGGATGCCGCCCGGCGTGAACCGGACGCCCTTCCCGTTCATCCACTCAACCGCGGCATGGAGGTCATCGATCCAGAGGCCGACGTGGTTCAGCGTCGGGATGTGGACGGCGGGCTTCTTTTCCGGGTCGATCGGCTGCATCAAGTCGACTTCGACCTTGAGCGGCCCCGAGCCCGCGACGGTGATGTCCTCGTCGACGTTCTCGGACTCGCTGCGGAAGGTGCCGGTCACGGTGAGGCCGAGGATATCGACCCAAAAGCCGCGCAGTTCGTCTTTGCTGAGGGCGCCGACAGCGATCTGCTGGACGCCGAGGACACGGAAGGGCCGTGCGGTCATGAGGGGGTCTCCTGGGTGGTCGTTTCGGTCAGGTTAACGAAGGGCCGGGTTGTGATCGACGGCTGGAGTCAATCGACCGGACCCTCGCGGTCTCGTCGAGCTGGGCGTCGGCCTTCGACAACGACCTTCATTCCGTCTCGGTTCGGGTTGGCAATCCAGCCTTCAATGGCATCGAGGAACGCCCAGACGTCACTCTGCCCCGGCCTAACGTCTCCTCGTTCCGTCAACTCGACGCCGCGCTCAAACACCTGCGTCTTGGCGCACTCTTCAAGCCGACCGTCGAACCAGCTCTCAAGTCCGCCCCCTGGCACGATGAACACTCCGAATCTGGCCAAGTCATTCAACAGGCCTTCAATCGCCGTGCGGTCAGGTTCCGACGCTTCTGAGAGGGACTTTGGATTGAACTTGGCCCTCGGGCCGAGAGCCTGGGCAATACGATCCCGGGTGTTCCTGAACTGGTCCCTGAGATCATCAGAGATGCCGAGCGCCCTGCATGCTTTCGCCTCCAGCACCCCGTCGCGGAGCCCGTCGAAGTCAACGATCGCGGCCGCAGGAACGCCAAGGCGACGAAGTTTACCTACCAGCGCTGGAATCCGGGACTTGTTGATGGTTCGGAGGAACACGGCGTCACCGATTCCTCGGCCGTCTGCCCGCAGCAGGTGATTCATGTGGTCATAGAACGCCCGGTCGTCCTCAGCCTCCGCTACGACGGCGCCTCGATGGAAGAGTGACCTCAGGGGTTCGGTCGTTCGCAGATACGGGTCTCGGGAGAGGTCCTGGAGTTCGGAGGGGTTATGCGCCGGGACGAGGACCTCCGGCTGCGCGGCGATGATCTCGCGCAACGCCTGCGCCCACTCGCGCGGGTAGCGTTGCACCTTCTGCGGGTTGCCGGCGTTCGGGCAGACCCAGATGAAGAGGTCGCCGCACAGCACAGCCGCCTCGGAGGGAATGTGGACCCAGGTATGGTCGTCGGTTTCGCCCTTAGCGTGGTGGAGTTCGAAGCGTACGCCGCCGACTTCGAGGTCCAGTGTGGTCGCGTAGGTCAGGTCCGGGTAGCGCCAGGTTCGCCAGGCCGCATCGTCCGTGACCGCCCACGCCCGCGCGCGGAACTGGCGGCCGTTGATGGCGGCGTTGTAGCCCGCCGTCTCGCTGTAGCGGTCGAAGCGCCGCCCGACGTTGTCGTGGGCGATAACCACGCACCGTCGGAGCGGACCGGTCGCTCGCCTCCGCATCGATCGCGGACATGCCTCCCGTGTGGTCGAAGTGGCCATGCGTGTAGATCACTGAGTGGACCGGCGTCTCGCTCCATTCGCGCAAAGCGGGCAGGATGCGCCCGATCGTGCTCGCCTGGCTCGTATCGGCGAGGCCGAGACCGTGCGCCGTTTGCCACGGCGACCACGTTGCCGAAACCGAGGGCCAGCGCGATCGAAGGCGTGATCGGAAAGATGCGGCCGGCGTCGCGGTAGGGGTCGCCGATGCGCTCTCCTCCGAACCAGACTCGCTCAGCAAGCTCGCGGATGGTCGCTTCGATGGGCATCGTGTCGCTCCTCTACAGCGCGTTGTACTGGATCAGGGCAAAGGGGACGCCGCCCGTGCCACGCTTCACGCCGGCAATTTTCGCGCCGGGTTGGACCGCCGGCTTCGGTTCGCTCGCTTCGTAGCCCTTGGCGCGAACCTCGGCGACGACGGCGTCGATGTCATCGACGGTGAGGACAAGGCCCCAGAGCTTGGCGCGCAGTTCGCCTGGCAGCGGCTCCGGCGGGCCCGCGAACTCAAGCACGACATCGCCCAGTTTGGCGAAGGCGAGCAGCGCGTTCGTGCCCGGCCGCACCATCTTGCGCTTCAGTTCGAGCCCGAAGCGCTCTTCGAAAAACGCCGCGCAGCGCCCGCTGTCGTTCGAACTGATGACGACGTGGTCGATGCACTCGACACGGCCGCGCCGCTCGGGCGGGCCTGGGTCCGGCGGCCGGGGGAGCAGGACAATGCCGAGGCCGAGCGTGTCCTCGCGGTCCGGTCGCTGGGGTTCGGCGACGTCGGCGTCGAAGGCGAGGTAATCGATACCGGCGTCCGGCCCGCCAGCTTCGCGCAGGACCAGCGCGGAACCGCCGGCTGGCAGGGTCACCGTCCGCCGGCCGTCGACCACGACGTCCTCCGTGACAGTGAGGCCGAGGGCGTCCCGGTACAGCGCGAGCGTGGCCTCGACATCCGCGACGGCCAGGGCGATGTGGTTGACGCGAGTGAGCATCGTCCCTCCAGGAGGGCGAAGCCTACGGGGCGGCGGCCGCTTCGGCAATCTCGCCCTGATGCGCTTCGGCCGGGACAGACTGCGGGCCGGTCTGACGGGCGCCGGGCATCCCCGCGAGGACGGCCGCGATGGCGTGCCAATGGTCACGGTCGTGGTCGACCAGGCTGTGCACGAGGCGGCGCTCGGTCGCCGTGTCGTCGGCGAGCGCGTCATCCGGCACGGCGGCGAGGACATCGGCGAGGCGCGCGCGGCCGCCCTTGAGCTGCTCGTACACGCTCCAGAAGTCCAGCTCGCGCTTGCGGGCGACGTGGTCGTCGTTCCAGGCGTCGAGGGTCGCTTCGTCGAAATCGAGGACGGCCGGTCGGCGACCCGCCAACAGATCCTTGAGGGCGGAGACGACCTCGGCCTCCCAGGTCGCGACGTGGCCGACGATGTCCTTCAGCGACCAATTGCCGATAAACGGCCGATCGATATCGCGAATGCGACACGTTTCGATGTTCCGGATGAGCTGGTTGCGCTCGAGGTCGAGCTCTCCGATGAGGCGGCGGCGTTCGTCATGGAAACTCTTGGCATCGTCATCGGCCATGGCTAAATCACCACGGTCGGGCGGTATTCGCCCCAGACACGGCGCAGTTGATGCGAGATTTCGCCAAGCGTGGCGTACGCCTCGACGCAATCGACGATCAGCGGAACGAGATTCTCCGTGCCGCGCGCGCCCGCCTCGAGCTTCGCCAGGAGCGCATCGACCTTTGCGTTGTCCCGCCGAGCCCGGAGCGTGGCCAGCCGCTCCGCCTGACGTTGGCCGATTGTCGGGTCGAGCTTGAGCAGCTCGACGGGCTGGTCGGGGGTCATGAAGTCGTTCACTCCGACGATGACCCGCTGCTTCCCCTCGACTTCGAGCTGGTAGCGGTAGGCCGCCTCCTGGATCTCGCTT
>CAMAUF010000040.1 GCA_945861295.1 bacterium
ACCCCGCGGCGATTGACACGATATCTGCCGACGCATGAAGGCCGTCGACGCGAGGGCCGGCTCGAACTACACCTTTGGTTCCATCCGGAAGGCAGGACGTTGAGGATAAAGTAACACGTGGCTCAGATCTGGTAATCGAGCAACGGTTATTGTCCTTCAGGATAACCACATCGTTGATCGTCCACGTGGAGCGTACTGGTTCGAGTTGACCTGCAAAGACGAAGTAAAGCACGCCAAATATTAGACCAAATAAGGGCGTCGCTAGGGCAACACCTTTCGCGCCGAACGAATCGAACTGCGTGATGGATACGATGAATTGTAGGGTGAAGACAAAGAGAAAGACGAAAGATGGTAGGACGAGAAGAACAATAGCGACGTTGGGAAAGTTCAGCGTTACGAGGCCAACCGAGTAGTATAATCCGGTAGCTAGCACTGCGCCCGAAATGGCCGCAAGAGACATGGTGGTCGCCCAGAGCGTGAGTCTGGCGAAGTTCGTTTGAAAGGTTCTGGTGGGTGTGGTGGCCGAGCCTGGCTTCTCTTCTGGTTTGAGCCTATAGGCGGGTTCAGTTTCGAGAATCAGGGCAGTTATTGCAAATGTGACGTATGTGTCCGAGAGAAGAATTGGCGGTATTTGCAGATGCGGCAGTACGCACTCGATGAGTGCTTTGCGGTTTTGAAGGTACCGGATCAGTACCTGGCCGGCATGGCCCACGGTGGCGAACGCTATCAGCGGCAGGGCTAGGACGAGGGTTTCCGACGGTACCCGTAGGAAGTCGGCCACTGCCGAAGACGCTTCCTGGTCGACGACATAGAGGACTCCGACCGCGGTGATCAATACTTAGGCTATCCAATTCCTCTGGAGGTAGGATCCAAGGGCCGATGTTCGCTGAAGGACTGCGATGACATCGACCTCAACGTGGGGATCCGAGGGCGGCGCGGCGGCTGGGGCGGGCGGCAAAGGCGGGATGTAGGACACGACGGCATCGTAGCAGGGGACGTGCTGGCACCCAAGCCGGCGGTGTTTGCGCGGCGCGGTCCTGGGAGTCGCACCGTCGGCGGTCGCCTATTCGCGACAAGTTTGGTAAGTTCGCCGCGTGGAGAACGATGCGGCCCCAAAAACGACTTGGCTCACCCTCGGCGCCGCCAGCCAGTTGCTCGGGGTCAGCGAATCGACGGTGCGACGTTGGGCGGACGCGGGCCAGGTGCGCGCCTACCGGACCAGCGGCGGCCACCGCCGCGTCGCGGAAGAGGACCTGCGCCAGCTCGTGATCACCCCGGCCGCCCCCAATGCGCGCGACAGTGTCCGCATCAGCGATCTGGCCATGGCCCGCGCCAAGCGCCGGATCAGCGGTGGCAAGGCGCCCCAAAGCAGGGCCTTCGAAGCCTTTTCTGGCGAAGCCCGCGAGAAGTTGCGTCTCATCGGCCGCCAGCTCGTCGACCTCTTCGCGCGCTTTATCACGACCGGCGCCAAGGGCGAACGCTTCGCCGAGGACGCCCGCACCGTCGGCCACGAGTACGGCCGCACCCTCGTCACCGAGGGCATCGGCCTGACCGCGGCCATCGCCACCTTCAACGTCATGCGCTATTCGCTCGAAGAGACGGCCGCGCAGATCGCCTCGGAGGCGGGCCTGAGCAGCGACGACGCCGTCGAGGCGCTGGAAAGCGTCCTCCGCCTCACGGATTCGGTCCTCGAAGGGCTCGCCGAAATCTACGAACGCGGCCTTTGACTTCGAGCGCCGGGTTTGCTTACTACTTCGCGCCGTCGTTCATCCCCACGAAACCGTACTTCTGATGCGGCCCGAGGACGATGTGCTCGAACACTCCGACGCCCTGGCGCTGGCCCGCCGTCACCAGCGACACCGTCTGGACGTGCATGTGCGCCAGCGGGTTCTCGGCGGCCAGGTTGTAATGCCCGCCGTCAACCTCATCGGGCCCAACCCACATCCCGTGGCCCCACTTCGGGTGGCCATAGCCGACGCCTTGCATGAGGAAATGATAGAGGGGCTGGAACGTGACTTCGGTCGTCTCGCCCTGCCTCGGCGTCAGCCGGATGGTCGCGGCGGAGATGTGGCGCGTCCCCTTCGTGAACGTCAGGGCGTGGTCGACCGCGACGTGCGTCTCCGTTGCCTCAGGATAGGGCGTCAGGATGGCGCCGGCTTCGTGCCAGCGCGTCCCGTCCGCCTGTTCGGAGACGGTGTATAGGACGCAAAGGTCATCGAAGTTGAGCGGCGCCCAGTTCCAGAAGAATTGCGGGGTAGCGTCCGAGGGCACGCCACGGGGATCGCGCCCACCGACGCCTCGCACGCCCCACGAGTGGTCGCGGCAGCCCCACCAGGTGTCCTGGCCGAGGTCGAAGGTTGTCCCGTCGACGGTGAGCGTGCCCGTCCAGGTGACGTGTTGCGTGAAGCGGGTGTAATCCATGGCGACATTGTTGACATGGTCGCGGCGGAAGAAATGCGGCTCTTCCGAGGGCAGCGAACGCGCGGTCATCGTGAGATCGGCGCTGATGCCCCATTCGTTCTTTTCGACGCGGATGCGCACGCGCTTGAGCGGTTCGAGGACCTCGATGCTGATCGGGCCAACCCGCATGTTCATCCGGTCCGCCCCGAGGGTGCGGGACGCGCGGACAAACCGCTCGGTCTTGCCATCGGCGATGACGCTGAAGGCGCAATCCATGATTCCAAGGTTCGGGTACGTCCCGAAGGCGAGCGCGAAGAAGACGCCGCCGTCCTTCCGGTAACCGTTGAAGAAGTAGCGGTCGTAGAAGTTCCGGTCGCTCGTCCCGACCGTGTCGAAGGTGTGGGGCGTCTGATGGATGAGGTATTCGTCGGCGGCCGTCAGCAAGTCGTCGCTCCTGCGCGGTGTGGTCTTGCGAATTTACAGGAGCGAGCGGCAACACGGGTTTTCCACGACGCCGCTCCGCCCGATGCCCTATCGTACGGATGTCTCGCCTGTCCCAAGCGGGTGGACGATGGCGAACATGCGGCAAGGAGCACGACCATGAACGGATTGCCACGAACGACCCTGGGCAGGACAGGCTACCAGGTCACGAACCTCGGCTTCGGAGCGATGGAGCTGCGCGGCGAGCCGGGCGGCCCGGCCATCACCGACGCCGAAGCCGACGCCATCCTCAATGCCGTGCTCGACGCCGGGATCAACCTGATCGACACCTCGCCCGACTACGGGCTCAGCGAGGACGTCATCGGGCGGGCCATCGCGCACCGCCGAAACGAATACTTTCTCGCCTCGAAGTGCGGCTGCGTCCCCGGCGCGCCGATGGGGACCGACCACATCCACACGGCGGAAAACATTCGGGCAGGCGTCGAGGCAAGCCTGCGGCGCATGAAGACGGACCACCTCGACCTCGTCCAGTTTCATCGCAGCCTGACGCGGGCCGAGTTCGAAGAGCACGGCGCGCTTCAGGCCTTGCTCGACCTGCGCGATGCCGGCAAAGTCCGGTACGTCGGCGTCTCCGGCATCTTGCCGAACTTGGACGAGCAGATCGGCATGGGCGCCTTCGACGCCTTTCAGATCCCGTACTCGGCTCTCCAACGGGAACACGAGGACGTGATCAGCCGGGCTTCGGCGGCGGGAGCCGGCATCATCATCCGCGGCGGCGCCGCGCGGGGCACTCCCACCGACTGGGAGGGTCGCCGCAATTACATGCTCCCTGGCGCTCTCTCGAAGGACCGTTGGGAGCAAGCGAAGCTGGACGAACTCTTGGACGGGATGTCCCGCATGGAGTTCACGCTGCGGTTCACGCTCTCGAACCCGGACCTGGACACGACGATCGTCGGCACGCGCAGCTTGGCCCACTTGGCCGACAACATCGCCGCCGCCACTCGCGGGCCGCTACCGCCGGCTGTGGTGGCCGAGGCGAAGCGGCGCTTGGACGCGGCGGGCGCCACCAGCAGCGGTTGAGGTTCGATCTGCCGAGTCCCGCCCCTTGCGCCTTGCCCCGGACTGCCCCGTAGTGCCATCACCACCATCGGAGGCCGTCCTATGTCTCGACCCGTCGCCGTCATCACCGGAGCCAGCCGCGGCATCGGCAAGCAGCTCTGCATCGACCTCGCCCGCGAAGGCTACGACATCGTCGCCATCGCTCGTTCCACCGCCGATAGCCCGACCAAGCTGCCGGGCACCGTCGATGAAACAGTCGCGCTCGCCAAGGAGGCCGGGGGCGCGACGTGCACCGCCTGGGCTATCGGCCTCGACGTCCGCGATGAAGAGGGCATCGAAGCGCTCGCGGGCCGCGTCAAGTCCGAGCTCGGCCGCTGCGACCTCGTCGTCAACAATGCCGCGATCGCCCCGCCCGGCGCCACCCTGGGCTCGCCGATGCGGCGTTGGCGGCTGGCGATCGACATCAACGTCAACGGCCCGCTCTACTTCATGAACTCGTTCGTGCCCCTGATGACGCCGGGCGAGGGCCGCGTCCTCAACATTTCGAGTTCGGCCTCCGTGGCCCCCGCGTTCGGGCGCGCGAGCTACACGACCACCAAGCGCGCGCTCGAAGCCTTGACCGAGTGCATCGGCTGGGAGCTGCGGGAGAAGGTCGCCGTCAACTGCATCCGCCTCGAACTCAGTGTGTGGAGCGAGGGCTACACATCGACCCTGCCCGACATGGACTTCAGCGACTTCGAAGACCCGGTGATCATGTCGGACGCAACGCTCTGGCTCGCGCGGCAGCCGATCGCGTATACGGGCCACGTGCTCACGATCGCGCAGATGCGCGCGATGGGCGCCGTCCGGGCCGTCACCCGGATCGGCGACCGAGTCGCCTAATCGTCCGCCTCGCGACGCCCGCGGTTTCCGGTAGGGCTTGCCGCAGGCGGCCGATCGCCCGGTTCGCGAACTTCGCGCCTTTACCTGGCGCTGCGGCGGCGTAGCCCGGCAACTGTTCGGTCAGCGTCCGCCTCGCGGGGTCGAAATGGCCCGAGATTGCTTCGCCGTAGGGCCGAGCGACGCGGGCGCCGTAGGCGGCGAAGCCCTCCTTTCGCAACGGGCGCCAGTCCTCGGCGTAAGGGGCGATCAGGTGCTCGCGGGTCATGTTGCGCGCCGAGGTTAGGAAGGCGAACCCGATCCCGGCCGAGACTTCGAGCAGGGGCCGCCCCTCGAGCCGAGCCGTCGCGACGAGCCCGTCGAACAGGCGCGCCAGGTCGGCCGGCGAGGGCAGCGCCGTCGCCTCGGCCCGCAGTTCAGCGAAGGAACGCCGCAGCTCGCCAAGGTCGAGCGGCGGCAGGTCGATCATGCCCGCGGTGTTGCCGGTCGTGCCCTCCAACGCGCCGAGGAGCTGGTCGACGCTCGCGAAGCGCGTCCCCGGCGAGAGGATGCCCCGCGCCGCGAGCTCGTCTTCGAGCGTCTGGAGGTAGACGCGCGAGCCTTTGAGGATGTCGGAGGCCGCAGCCAGCAGCCAGAGCGGAGAAAATCCGAAGGCGGCGATCGACCCGAACTCGACGACGTTGCCGGCCGCCTTCTTGACCGCGACCCGGCCCGCCGAGTCCGCGCCTGGCTCGGTCTGAGCGCCCTCTGGCGCGTGGACGCCGCCGACCAGTTCAACCGCGATCCGCAGCGCGTTTCGGGCCGTCACTTCGTACAAGCGCGAACGGCGGACGAAGCGCGGCAGGGCGATCTCGGCCGCCTCCGTGGCGGCCCCGAAGAGCCCGGCCGCGAACGCCCGAATCCCCCGTTCAGGCAGCGAGATCAGGTAGCCGAAGCGAGGAATGGCCATCCAGGGAGTGTAGACCAGTCTGCCGCGCTCGGGCCGGGGCGAGCCCTGTGCGGTGTGAAACGGTACCATCATGTGATGCGTTTGCTCGCGCGATTCGTATTTGCCCTCGCCACGGCGACTGCGGTGTTCACCGGCGCCGCCTGCGGCGACGACACGCCGCCCGCGCCAACGCCAACGGCCGCCGCGGTCGTCACGCCCGATACGCGGCCCGCCCCGGATGCCTGCGCTCTCGCCACCGCCGCCGAAGTCGCCCAAGCCGCCGGGCGTGCTGTCTCCGTGACTGAGACGGGCACGAAACCGCGGAGCAGCCTCGCCGAGGACTCAGTCAGCTTCTGTAACTACGTGTCGGGCGATAAGGCGGAGGTCGTCGCGCAGATCACCTGGGGTCGGCGCCCAGACGCGGGTGCGACGTTCCAAACGGAGAAGCCCACGACGGCGCGCGAACTCCCCGGCATCGGCAGCAGCGCCTATCAGAACGGCTTCGGCGTCGCGGTCATCTTGGCCGGCGATTCGCTGATCAGCGTCTCCGTCCCTGGAAGCGATCAGGCCGCCTCGCTCTCCGCGACCCTGGACCTCGCCCGAAAAGCGGCGGCCCGCGCGAAGTAACGCGGGCGCCGGTGTCAACGCTGGCGGTCGCCCATGTGCTTCGGCGCGGTCAGGAACTTGTAGCCGATGACCGCCGTCGTCGCGACGGCGTAGGCTGGGAGGCCCCAAGTCGGCTTCGTCCCCCAGGCGTTGGGCCAGCGAAACACCTTCCAGGCTAGCGCCGCCACGACAAAGACGCCGCTGGAGATCGCTGTGGCTTTGCCCGCGTGTTTGGAAGCGATGAAGCTCGTGGCGACCATGGCGACATCGATCGGGACATAGGCGGGGAAGCAGACGAGCGTCGTGCCAGCGCTCGTGCCGACGCCTTTGCCGCCCTTGAACCCGGCGGTCGCGGGGAAACAGTGCCCGAGGACGGTGGTCGTCGCGGCTAAATACGCTCCGGCATCGCCAGCGATGATCCGGCCGGCCTGCGCCCCCACGGCCCCTTTGGCGATGTCGCCGAGGATGACGGCGACGCCCCAACCCTTGCCGAGGTTGGCAAGAGCGTTGGCGCCGCCGGGATTGCCGGAGCCGACAGCGCGAAGGTCGACCGAATGCGCCGTCCTGCGGCGGTGGAGGCGAGCCGCGATATCGGCCGAGAGGATGCCGCCGATCAGGTAGCCCGCCGCCGCGGCCAGCCAAAGCCGGTATCCGAACGCCGCGCCGCGAAGGATGTTCACGGCCCGCAGTTTACCGCCCGCGCTCTTACGCTCCCCGGACTTCGGCGAGAATGCGCGTCAGCTTCGGCGAGCCGTCGACCACCTGGTCGGCCAAGGCCCGCCACAATGTCGCGATGCGACCATCATCTTCGGCCAACGCGATCTCCACGACGTTGCCGAACTCGTCGAGGACAACGATCGAGTAGTCTTCGGGATCTTGATGGGCGACGCGAATGGCGCCGCTTGCCGTGATGTGGAGGTACGCCCCACTTCGCTCTTTCTTCCAAGCGATCCGGCGCGCGCCCGTTTGGGCCAAGAGGGATTCGATCAGGTCTGAGAGCTGGCGGCTTGGTTTCATGGCGACCCCTCATCAGTATACGCCCGCGAGCGGCCGAGAAACTCGCTGGTTTCGGCTGAGGCACTGGCGAGAATCGCGCCGAGCTCAGCCTTCAGAGCATGAGGCGGCCGACGCCGCTTCTGAAGCTCGGGCTCCAGGGCTGATACGTCGTACAAAGCGCTCGCCAGGGATTCGGCCAAGGGAGGATCGGTCTGCCGAAGCAGGCCAACGGCTTCGCCCGCTGCGTGCCTCCAGGCGACCAAGATCCGTTGAAGGGCCAGGGTGTCGCCCGAGGCCATCGTCGCGACGAACGATTGTTCAAGCGCAAGCAGTTGAGGCAACAGCAACAGCGCCGAGTTCGAGGCGAGCCGGCGCTCCACGCGTAGAACAGCTTCACGGGCGCCTTGGGCTTCGCGGCGAGCGGCCCAAACCTGCCAGAACGTGACCGCGAAGCCTGCCAGCGAAAGTCCGATGCCCAGCCATGTCCCGATGCCTGTCGCCATGGCCGCGCATCATACCGCCGGGCCGCGAAGCTATGCCCAGCGCGGCCCGTCCAAGCCCGCTGCCGTCCGACATTCTCACAACTCATCACACCCTTCCCGCTCAAAACCGCGACGGACGCAACGGGGAGGCGTACACTGGACGTGTCGTCCCTTAGTAGGGCAGCGCCGGGCCCAACGGTTCCGAGATCTTCGGGAAGTCGCGGCGGCTGCGGGACGGCGGCTGGTTGGCGCTAACGCCTTCCGGAAAAGGGCCCAAGCACCTTCATGAGGAGGCTTGGGGCATGTTGTTCGTACCTTCCTGAGTCTCCGGGCGACCCATCGACCACGTGCGCGGAGGCTCAGCCATGACCATCACCGGCATCGACCACGTCCAACTCGCAATCCCGCCGGGCGGCGAAGGTCGAGCGCGCGCCTTCTATGGCGCCTTGCTCGGGCTGCCCGAAGTCGCGAAGCCAGTCGCCCTCGCAACCCGTGGCGGATGCTGGTTCCAAACGGGCGCGCAGCAGCTGCACTGTGGCGTTGAACCTGTGGTGGCCGCATCTCGCCGCCATCCGGCCTTCACCGTCGATGACCTCGACGGCTTGGGCGCGACGCTTGGCGCAGCTGGCTACCCGGTCACGCTCGACAGCGACATCCCCGGCATCCGCCGATTCCACACCATCGACCCATTCGGGAACCGCCTAGAATTCGTCCAACGCCTGTCAATCATGCGCGGTCCGCGACCGCGGGAGGTAATTTCGTGAACCACAACAGCTTCGCCACTCGGACCAGTCTGCGCTCCGGCGGTACGACCTACACGTACTTTTCGCTCGAAATTCTGCGGAGCCAGATCGCGAACGTCGGCCAGTTGCCGTTCTCGCTCCGGATCTTGCTCGAGAACCTGCTTCGTCACGAAGATGGCCGGATCGCCACGACCGCCGACGTCGAAGGGCTCGCGAACTGGCGGCCGAACAGCGAAGAGGACCGCGAGATCAGCTTCACGCCCGCCCGCGTGCTGCTGCAGGACTTCACGGGCGTGCCGGTCGTCGTCGACCTCGCCTCCATGCGCGAAGCCGTCCGCAAGCTCGGCGGCGACCCGAAGAAGGTCAACCCCCTCCAGCCCGTCGACCTCGTCATCGACCATTCCGTTCAGGTCGATAGCTTCGGCCTCTCCGAGTCGTTCGGGTTGAACGTCGAACGGGAGTTCGAGCGTAACAACGAGCGCTATAAGTTCCTGCGGTGGGGCCAACAAGCGTTCGACAACTTCCGGGTCGTCCCGCCGGGGACGGGCATCGTCCATCAGGTCAACCTCGAATACCTGGCGACGGTCGTCTTCCGAAAGAAGGATGGCCACGACACGATCGCCTATCCGGACACCCTCGTCGGCACAGACTCGCACACGACGATGATCAATGGCCTCGGCGTGCTGGGCTGGGGCGTCGGCGGGATCGAAGCGGAAGCGGCGATGTTGGGCCAGCCCGTGTCGATGCTGATCCCGGAAGTCGTCGGCTTCAAGCTCACCGGCAAGCTCCCCGAAGGCGCGACCGGCACCGACCTCGTCCTTCGCGTCACCCAAATGCTTCGGGCGAAGGGCGTCGTCGGCAAGTTCGTCGAGTTCTATGGCACCGGGCTTTCGGCGCTGCCGCTCGCCGCGCGGGCAACCATCGCGAACATGGCGCCTGAGTACGGCGCGACCATGGGCTTCTTCCCCATCGACGCCGAAACCCTGGCCTATCTTCGGTTCACCGGTCGCGACGACGACCTCGTCGCCTTGGTGGAGGCGTACGCCAAGGCCCAGGGCCTCTTCCGCACCGACGACACGCCCGACCCGAACTTTTCCGACACGCTCACGCTCGATCTGAGCGAGGTCGAACCCGCGATTGCTGGTCCGAAGCGGCCGCAGGACCGGATCAACCTGCGCGAGGCGAAGGCGAACTTTGCGGAAAACGGGATCACCATGGCGGCCGAGGCGAATCGCGGCGCCAGCGTCGCGGTTGGCGATTACCAACTGAAGCAGTCCGCCGTGGTCATCGCCGCCATCACGAGCTGCACCAACACCTCGAACCCCGAGGTCATGCTTGGGGCGGGCTTGTTGGCGAGGAAAGCCGTCGAGAAAGGCCTAAAGACGCCGCCGTGGGTCAAGACTAGCCTGGCGCCAGGGTCGCAGGTCGTGACCGAGTATCTCGATGCCGCCGGCGTCTCGCCCTATCTTGACCAACTCGGCTTCACGCTCGTGGGCTACGGCTGCACGACCTGCATCGGCAACAGCGGGCCCCTGGACGAACGGGTGACGGCCGCGATCAAGGAGAACGACCTCGTCGCCTGCGCCGTGCTCAGCGGCAACCGCAACTTCGAGGGGCGTGTCAACCCGGACACCAAGGCGAACTACCTCGCCTCGCCGCCGCTCGTCGTCGCCTACGCCCTCGCTGGTCGCATGGACTGGGACCCCTATAACGAGCCCATCGGCGAGGGCGCGACTGGGCCGGTCTACCTCCGCGACATCTGGCCTTCGCAGGCGGAGGTCGATGAGGCCGTCCGCACCTCGGTGCGCTCGGAGATGTTCCGGCGCCGCTACGCCGACGTCTTCAAGGGGACGGAGGCCTGGCAACAGCTCGAGACGCCGATGGGCGAGCTGTACGAGTGGGATAGCTGGTCCGCCTACATCAAGAACCCGCCCTACTTCGAAAACATCACCATGACGCCGCCACAGATCAAGGACATCGCACAGGCGCGGGTGCTCCTCGTCCTCGGCGACTCGATCACGACGGACCACATCTCGCCCGCGGGCAACATTAGCCCGAACAGCTCAGCCGGGATCTACCTCCGGGAGGCGGGCGTGCCGCCGGAGGAGTTCAACCAGTACGGGGCGCGCCGGGGTCACGACGAGATCATGGCCCGCGGCACCTTCGCCAACATCCGGCTCAAGAACCTGCTTGCGCCGGGGACCGAAGGCAGCTTCTCCGTCCACCTGCCGGATGGCGAGCAAGGCTCGGTGTATTACGTGGCCCAGCGGTACCGGGGCGAGCGCGTGCCC
>CAMAUF010000041.1 GCA_945861295.1 bacterium
GGTATCGAACCAGGCGAAGAAGCCGTCGCCCGTGTGCTTGATGGCGCTGCCGCCCGACGCTCGAATCCCATCGAGGACCAGGCGGTCATGGAGGCGAAGCAGCCGGACGTAACGCTCGTCGCCGAGTTCGCCCTGGAGATGGGTCGACCCGACGACATCGGTGAACATCAGAACGCGGAGGCTTCGGGCTTGAGTTGGCAGCGCCTCCGCTGGGGCTGGCGCGGGCGCATCGCCAGCGAGGGCAAGATAGGCGGCGGCTGTCTCGACGCTGTCCAGGTCCGCGTCCGCTAGTCGCTTGACGATGGCATCGACGGCCGGCGCGGTGATGAGCAGGCGGTCGGGCAGCGAGTCAATGGTCGCGCCGGCGGCCAGTTCGCAGGCGGCGCGATACTCGAGATCGCTGAAGCCGGCCGGGTAGGCTTCGAGCGGCGCCGCCGCGATGACCGCTGTGTCGGAGCCCGCGAGCAGTTGGCGGGCTTCGGCGGCGGCCGGCCACATGCCGAGCTTCTCGGCCGATTGCAGCGCCTTCGCAAGCAGCGCCCGTGACCGCTCCTGGTCCCCGACCGCGCTACGACTCGCCAAGCGCCGGCCCTGCGTGACTTCGGCGAGGGTACGCAGGGCCGGGGTAGAGGCTGTGTCCCGCAACGCGCGATCGCCGGCTGCCTCGGCCGTGTCCAAGTCACCGTTTCGCTCACACGTGTCGGCTTCGACCAGGGCCAAGGAATGTGGCGGCGCGATGGCGAAGGCCAGGCCAGCCTCGAGCGCGGCCCGCACGAGTGCGCCCGCCGCGGTGACCGCCTCCGAGGCGTTCGCGGGCAGTTGCGCGACGGTGGTGACCAGGCCGAGGGCGAAGATGTCAGGGGCGAGGAAGCGCGCCAGCACCGGCGCCTGCTCGTCGACCGTCTTCCGGATATCCGCCGCGGGCGCCTGGCTAAAGCCAAGCCCAAAAATCCAGGAGTAGCCCGCGCCCATCGCTTCGGTCAGGAGGGCGATGGCCTCCTGCGCTTCCGCGGGCCGCCCCTGGAGTGCGCGTGCGAAGGCCAGCGCCGGGTACAGAAAGGCCGCCGACCACGGGTAGTTCGAACGGTGGATGGCGGCGCGGCATCGGGCTCGGCCCAGTGAAGGTCGTCGACGACGAAAAGGAGCGGTTGCTTGCGGCCTAACAAGACCGTGGCAGTAGCCAGGGCATTGATCAGATGGCCCGCGGCTGGACCGCCCGCGACGGCCGGCTCACGAGAGAGCGCGCGAAGCTCAGATCCCCCAGGGAAGGAGGGTGCGTCCAGCAAGCCGGCAGCGTCGATCGCTGGCAGCGAGGCGCTGGTGAACGCCATGAACGGGATCGGGCCTTGGTCGATGAAGCGCCCGTAGCAGGTCTGCATCCCCGCCTCAGTTGCCAGCCGCATGGCTTCTCGCACCAACCTGGTCTTGCCGATGCCGGCTTCCCCCCGGACCAGGACGACCTGTGGCGAACCTGCTATGGCGGAGCGCAGGATTGTCCGTAGGCGTCCCACCTCGGGCAGCCGCCCGACCATCGTCAACGGCTGGGTTACCCGGATTTGGCTGGCCACGATCTCACCACCTTGCCCGGCCGATGGTACGGATCAGACGTTCAACCCTCAAGCGCTTGTGCCCAGCCCCTCACTTCGCGGACGTCTGGTAGTTCTTGACGTGGAAGGTCATGCTCTGCATGGCCAAGACAGGGTCGATGTTTCGCACCGCGACGTTGCGCGGGACATGCGGGAGCATCGGGGCGTAATTCAGGATCGCATGAATGCCGCCACCGACGAGCCGGTCGACGACGCCCTGGGCGGCGTCGGCGGGGACCGCGACGATCCCGATATCAACGTGGTGTATCCGCAGGAAGGCCTCCAGGTCATCGACGTGCTTCACCTGATGGCGGCTGAGATCGCGGCCGACCAGGTTCGGGTCGCTGTCGAAGATGGCGACGATGTGGAAGCCTTGAGGGCCGAATCCACCGTACTCCGCGATCGCCTGCCCGAGCCGCCCGACCCCGATCAGGCAGACGCGCCAGGTGCGGTCTAGGCCGAGGATCTCACGGAGGCGGCCGAGCAGGAGGAGTACGTCGTAGCCGCGACCCTGCTTCCCAAATCGCCCAAAGTAGCTCAGATCTTTGCGAATTTGGGCCGGCGTCACATCTAGCCGCTCGCCGAGCACCTGTGAGCTGACCACCGTTTCGCCGTCGAGAGCCAGGCCCGTCAGCGCGCGCGTAGACGGGCAGCCTGTTAACCACGACGTCGGGGATCTCAAGCGACATAACCAGCAACCTTTGGCAGCGCCAAGTGGCGCACGAGGATTATGGTTTTCCCGATCGTGAGGGGCAACGCCGCGGCGTGAACTCTGAGTTAAGCCGTAGCGCTCGCGAGCGCTCGCCGTAGCGCTTCCGCGACGGCGCCGTCGGACGATTCGGGCACCGTCCGCGGGTCGAGCAGCAGTGCATCGCGTTCGATCCGCCCCACGATCGCCGGTTGACCGAGGCGCAGGGTGGTGGCGAGGTGGTCCGCCCCAAGCGGCGGCCGGATCGCCGCGCACCAAGTCGGCACGGATTGCCCTGGGAGAGACCCGCCGCCGATCATGGTCTCGCTGGCGGTGACGGCGCCGGCCGCGCCGGCCGCCCGCGCCCAGCGCCGGGCGCGACGACGGACCCGGTCCGCGTGGGTCCCGAGCATCGCCCAGATCGGGACTTCATCCTGGGCCGTCCCGGCCGCGTATGACGCGAGCGTGGCGTTGAGCGCGGCAATGGTGAGCTTATCGACACGGAGAGCCCGGGCGAGGGGGTGGCTCCGGAGTTGGTCTACGAGGTCGGCCCGGCCGGCGATGACGCCGCACTGCGGGCCTCCCAGGAGCTTGTCGCCGCTAAAGAGGGCAAGGTCGACGCCGGCTGTGAGGCTCTCTTGCACCGTCGGCTCGTGCGCGAGGCCGAAGGCCTCGGTCTGGAGCAAGCAGCCGCTGCCGAGGTCGTCGATGACCAAGACGTCTTTCCCTTTGGCGAGGGCGACCATTTCAGCCGCCGTCGTCTCGTGGGTGAAACCGATGACACGGAAGTTGGAGGTGTGGACGCGGAGGAGCGCCGCGGTCGCTGGCGTCAGGGCTTCGGCGTAGTCTCGCAGGTAGGTTCGGTTCGTCGTGCCCACTTCCACGAGACGAGCGCCGCTCTGGCGAAGCACGTCGGGGATGCGGAAGCCGCCGCCGATCTCGACGGCTTGGCCGCGGGAGACGATCACTTCCCGGCCGGCCGCCAGCACGCTCAGGACCATGAAAAGCGCGGCGGCGTTGTTGTTGACAACGAGCCCGTCCTGCGCCCCGGTCGTCCGGCGCAGGAGGTCGCGGACATGGCCGTGGCGGCTGCCCCGCTCGCCCGCCTCAAGGTCGAACTCCAGGTTGCTGTAGCTGGCGGCGACGTCCCGCATCGCCGCGAGCGCGGGCTCGCTGAGGGGCGCGCGGCCGAGGTTCGTCTGCAGGATCACTCCCGAGGCGTTGATCACAGGCCGCAGCGAAGGCCGCGAGAGGGCGCGCAGCCGCGCTCCCGCGTTCGCCACGATCTCGGCCTCAGATTGCGGTTCATATCCGGTGCGGATCCGTTCCCGCGCCCGGTCGATTGCGAAACGGGCCGCCTCGACTGCGAGCGCGCGCGGGCCCACCAGTCCATCCAGCGCTTGTGCGATGGCATCCACGCTCGGGAGGTTCCGAAACGGCGATTCGTCCATAGAGGCCAATGGTAACTCCGAACCGGGAACCTTCGCTCTCGCCGGTTGACGGGCTAGGGCGCGCGCTCGACCATGGGATGACATCCACGGGAGTCTTCTGCTTGAACTTGCGCATCCCCGGTCCCACGCCGTGCCCGGATGAGGTCCTCACCGCATCCGCGCGGCAAATGATCAACCATCGCGGCCCCGAGTTCGCCCAGATCCTTCGCCGTGTCACCGACGGCCTCAACTGGGTCTTCGGTTCATCGAACGACGTCCTTTCGTTCACGACTTCTGGCACGGGCGGCCTGGAGGTCGCGATCGTGAACACGATCAACGCCGGGGACAAGATCCTGGCAGTATCGATTGGCTCGTTCGGCGATCGGCTCCGCAGCATCGCCAAGACGTATGGGGCCGAGGTGGACAGCTACGCGCTCGAGTGGGGTGAAGCCGCCGACCCGGACGAGATCGGCCGCCGGCTTGATGCGGACCCGTCGATCAAGGCTGTCTGCGTGACGCACAACGAAACGTCGACTGGTGTCACGAACCCGGTTGAAGCCATCGCCGCCGAAGTCCGCAAGCGTGACCGGCTCATGATCGTAGATGCGGTTAGCAGCATGAGTTCAATCCCGTGCCCGGTCGAGCGCTGGGGCCTCGATGTCGTCGTGTCTGGTTCGCAGAAGGGCTGGATGGCGCCTCCGGGCCTCGCTTTCGTTGCCTTCAGCGAGCGGGCCTGGGCGGCCAACGCCGCCTGCACGACGCCGCGCTTCTACTTCGATGCCGCCAAAACGCGCGACTCGCTCGCCAAGCTTCAGAATCCGTGGACGCCAGCCGTTTCCATCTATTACGCCATGGACCGCGCCTTCGAAATGATGCGCGCCGAGGGCCTCGAAAGCGTCTTCACTCGGCACGAGGCGATTGCGTCCTACACCCGTGCCCGCGTCAAAGGCATGGGCCTCAAGCTCGTGCCCGTCGATGAGCGGTTCGCATCGAACACCGTCACCGCGGTCTGGTGGCCGGAAGGCGTCGACGCTAAGGCACTGAGCAAGCGAGCGCGCGAGGAGTTCGGCGTTGTCCTCGGCGGCGGCCAGGGCAAGCTTGAGGGCAAGATCTTCCGCGTCGGCCATATGGGTTGGGTTTCGCAGCGGGATGTCTCGGACGCGCTCGATGTCGTCGAGCGCGTGCTTGGCGATGCGAAGGCGGCGGGCTAGCCGATGCCAGCCGACCGTCCCCGCATTCTTATCGCGGACCCCGTCGCGCCCGAAGGGGTCACCATCCTGTCCCGCGTCGGCGATGTCGACGTCAACACTGGCCTCGCGCCGGATGCGCTTGTTGCGATCATCGGGCAGTACGACGCGCTCGTCGTCCGCAGCGAGACGAAGGTCACACGGCGCGTTCTCGAAGCCGCGACCAAGCTCCAAGTCGTCGGCCGGGCCGGGGTCGGTGTCGACAATATCGACCTCGACGCCGCGACCGAGCGCGGCGTGATCGTCGTCAACGCGCCGGAAGGCAACACGATCGCCGCGGCGGAGCACACAGTCGCGCTGCTGATGAGCATGGCGCGCCACGTGCCGCAAGCGGATGCCTCGATGCGCGCCGGAGAATGGCGCCGCAAGGAGTTCGTCGGGACAGAGCTGCGGGGCAAGCTGCTCGGGATCGTCGGCCTCGGCAAGATCGGTTCGGCTGTCGCACGGCGCGCGGTTGGGCTCGAGATGCATGTGCTCGCCCACGACCCGTACGTGCCTGAGGAGCGCGCCCGCGCGCTGGGCGTTGAACTCGTGAGCTTCGACGACCTGATCGCTCGGAGCGACTTCGTTACCGTGCACCCACCGCTGACGGCGAGCACAAAGGGCATGATCGGCTCGGCCGAACTGCGCCGGATGAAGCCGGGAGTGCGGCTGATCAATGTCGCCCGCGGAGGGATCATCGACGAGGCCGCCCTCGCGGCGGCGGTGGCAGATGGGACCGTCGCCGGCGCGGCCATCGATGTCTTCAGCGAAGAGCCACCGAAAGAGAACCCCCTGGTGGGCGACCCACGCATCCTGCTTACCCCGCACCTCGGCGCGTCGACGGCTGAGGCGCAAGAACGCGTCGCCCTCGATGTGGCCGACCAGATCGTCGACGTCCTCTCGGGCCGCCCGGCACGCTACGCCGTCAACGCCCCTATGCTGCTGCCGGAGGCCCTCAAGGTGCTCCAGCCATACCTTGCGGTCGCCGAAGCCGTCGGGGCCGTCGCGACCCAACTCATCACCGGCAAGCTCAACACCGTGGAGATCGAATACTTCGGCGAGATAGCCGAACACGACGTTACCCCGTTGCGCGCCTCGGTGGTGTCGGGCTTGCTGAAAAGCGCCGGAGCTCAGCGGGTTAACCTCGTCAACGTCGCGGGGGTGATCCAGCAGTGGTTCGGCAGCATCGACGAGCGGCTGCGCACCTCGCACGAGGTCTTCCTCAACCTGATCCAGGTGCGCGTCAAGACCAGCGACGCTGAAGTGACCGTCGGCGGCACGTTCCAACACGGGCTCCCGCACGTGGTTGTGCTCAACGGCCTCGATGTCGACCTCGTGCCCGTGAAGGGCTCGTTCTTGCTTGCCTGCGACAACGAAGATCGCCCCGGCATGATCGGCAAGGTCGGCACGCTGCTTGGGCAGAACGACATCAACATCCGCTCGATGCAGGTCGGCCGGAGGGAGGCACGGCAGCGCGCTTTGATGCTGATCGCGGTTGACGAATGCCCCACAGACGAACTTCTGGCCGAGGTTGAGGCGATCGACGGCATCCACAACGTGCGCCTGGTCCGCTTGTAACCCATCCTCGGCAAGCTTGGTGACCGGGAGGAGTGCCCCGGCCATACTCTCGGGATGGTCCTGCCGCTCTCCGGTATCCGCGTCATCGAAGTGGCCAACTATGTCGCTGGCCCGGCGGCTGGCGCGCTGATGGCCGACCTTGGCGCGGACGTGATTAAAGTCGAACCCCCCGGCGGCGATGTCATGCGCGGCGCCCAGGCCCGTGTCCACAGCGACGCGCCGCCGGTCGATTGGCTCTTTACGCTCGAGAATCGCGGCAAGCGTTCGATTTGCGTGGCGCTCGATCAGCCCGGCGGCCCCGAGGTCGTCCACCGGCTTGTGGCCGGCGCCGATATCTTCTTGTCGAACTTGTTCGCCAGCCGGCTCGCCAAGTACCGGCTCACCTTCGACGAGCTTCGCGCCGTCAATCCGCGGATCGTCTTCACGTCGGTGACCGGGTACGGCATCCATGGGCCCGAAGCGGACCGGCCGGCGTTCGACTTCGCTGGCTTTTGGGCGCGCTCCGGGATCATGTCCGTGATCGGTCACCCAGGGCAGCCGCCGGTCATCAGCCGTATCGCGCAAGGGGACCACACGACGGGCATGAACGCTCTGGCGGCAACGTTCGCGGCGCTGCGCTTGCGCGACCTAACCGGGGAAGCCCAGGCCGTCGAGGTCTCGCTTCAACAGACCGGCCTGTACACGATCGCGACGGACATCGCGCGGGTGCTGCTCGACGGGTATCAGCCGCACAAGCCGGATAGGACGGCGCCGTCGAACCCGATCTTCAACACGTACCAATGCGGCGATGGCCGTTGGCTGATGGTTGTCCACATGACACCGGACCCGTACTGGCCGAAGTTCGCGGCGGCCGTGGGCCGCCCAGAGTGGGCGACGGACGAGCGTTACCTGACGATGCCGGGCCGGGCACAGTACGGGCGTGAGCTTGCCATCGAAATCTCGCGCCTCTTCGCCGAACACGATTTCGCCTATTGGTCGCGCAAACTGGACGAGCACGGCCTGATTTGGGCGCCGGCCGCGACGCTCCCGGAGGTCGTGTCGGACCCGCAGCTGCGTGCAATGGGCGCGTTCCAGCCGGCTCGCTCTGGCGAGAAGACGTTCGAGACTGTCGGCGTGCCGTTCTACCTCGCGGGAGCTGCCGTTACACCGCAGGGTCCGGCGCCGCAGCCGGGCGAGCACGGCGAGGCGATCCTCAGTGAAGCCGGTTACACCGATGTCGAGGTCGCGGACTTGGCAGCCACGCGGGTGTTCGGTTAGGCGGCGTCGCGCCGGGGGTGTCCCTCGATGCCGGCGAGGACGGCTCTGATATGATGTCAGAATGAAGCATGAGTTCACGGCGATCGTGGTCCCGTCCGAGGAGGGGGGGTTCGGCGCGTTCTGCCCGGAAGTCCCGGCGGCCAACGGCCAGGGGGAGACGATCGAGGAGGCCAAGGCAGACTTGGCCCTCGCGATCGAGCTGGTGCTCGACTTGATGTGCGAGCGGGCGTTGCGCGAGGAATTGCCCGGTGCGATCCGCGAAACGGTCATGGTCGGATGAAGCGTGGCGACCTGGTCCGCCACCTGCGGGCTTCGGGCTGCGTGATCCTGCGCGAAGGCGGCGCACACACGGTCTGGGTCGGACCTGATGGCACGCGTGAGTCCGCGGTCCCGCGTCATTCTGAAATCAAGAACGTGGTTGTTCGGAAGATCTGCCGCGACTTCGGGATCGCAATGCCCCAGCGGGGATAACCGGTCCCGCTTGAACGAAGTGAGCGTTCCTCGCCGCCTTCAGAACGGAGGGGTCCACCCCGTCACCGACCAGCACAGGGGCCAAGCGCTTATTCGTGACGGAAGGTACAATCGGCGCGCAATCTCAACGTCAGGTGTCTTTCGCGCATGAGCAACTCCGACGCCGCCAGTGCGCTCCTCACGGCCATCAACCTGGACCGGTTCCCCGAGATCGAGGCCCGGCATAACCCCGATGTGCTTTTCAACTCGTTCCGCGGGCCCACGCTTCGCGGCTCCGTGAACGTGGGCGATTGGCACCGCGAGTTCCTGAGCGAGTACGCAGACTGCTCCTACGGCGACGTGGAGACGCTGGAAGACGGCGACGCGGTCGCTTGCCGCGCGACGATCGAGGCCAAGGCCTACGACTGGCGCGCCTTCACGCAGCGCGTCCTCGAGGTCATGGACTTCGAAGAGGGTGGCATCGAGAACCGCCGTCTGTACGGCATGCTCCGTGACGTCGAGTTCGACAAGCCGGCGAACGCGGCCATGGACAACGCCAAGGGGTATCGCGGCGGCAGCGCGAGCGCGACTAAGCGCACCGTTGAGGCCGCCTTCACGGCGCTCCTCGCCAGTGATTTCGAGGCCGCCAAGCCGCACTTCCACGACAAGTCCGTGGTCATCGACGGCGTCTACGGCCTCGCCAGCGGGTTCGACAAGATCGCGGCCCATCTCGCCGCCGTCCCCCAACCCGCCTTCGGCGTGGCTCGCGCGACGGTGGTGTTGGCGAGCGACCATGATGCCGTCGTCGAGGTCGCGATCGACCCGACGCGCCCTCGCGCAGCCCACTGGGTGCGGCTGGTCGACGGCAAGGTGATCGTGATCGAAACGTACTGGATGCTGCGCGAGATCGGCGTCCGCTACGACGTTACCTATGACCGCGACCGTCACGCGCGCAAGGTGATTTTGCCGATTTAGCGGCCGTCTGTGACGCGACCTTCGCCACAATGCCGGACCGAAACTGACTGGGTCAATCCGCGCGCTCGTAAGCCACCGCAACTGTACGATAGCCCTATCGATTTCGCACCACCAACGCCGTAGGAACCCCGCCGCATGCCCGACCCGATCCTCCCGACCTTGAATGTACGCCCGGTTGGCATCGTGGCCGAGATGCGCACGAGCTATCTCGAATACGCGATGAGCGTCATCGTTTCCCGCGCGCTCCCCGATGTGCGGGACGGCCTCAAGCCGGTGCAACGGCGGATCATGTGGGGCATGTTCGACGGTGGCGCCCGCGCGGGCGCCGGGTACCGGAAGAGCGCCGGCACCGTCGGCGAGGTCATGGGACGCTATCACCCCCATGGCGATGGGCCGGTGTACGAAGCGATGGTCCGCATGGCGCAGGACTTTTCGCTTCGCTACCCGCTCGTCGATGGCCAGGGCAACTTCGGCAGCGTCGATGGCGACCCACCGGCGGCCATGCGCTACACGGAATCGCGGATGTCGGCGATCGCGGAAGAGTTGCTGGTTGATATCGACCAGAACACGGTGGATTTTCGACCGAACTACGATGGCCGCTACAACGAACCCGTCGTGCTCACATCCCGCATCCCGAACCTGCTGGCGAACGGCTCGTCAGGCATCGCCGTCGGCATGGCGACGAACATCCCGCCGCACAACATCGGCGAGCTCTGCGACGCCATCGCGATGCTGGTCGACAGCCCGGAGTCGACGCTTGAAGACCTCCTGACCGTCGTCCAAGGACCGGACTTCCCGACTTACGGCATCGCCTTAGTCGGGAAGAATCGCGAACAGGTGCGCCTCGCTTATGGCGAAGGCCATGGCCGGATCACGTTGCACGCGCGCACGCACGTCGAAGAGAACAGCCGCGGCCGGACGGCGATGATCGTCACTGAGCTGCCTTACCAGGTGAACAAGGCGACGCTTATCGAGAAGATCGCGGACCTTGTGCGCGACGGGAAGATCACCGGCATCGCCGATTTGCGCGACGAATCGGACCGCAACGGGATGCGGATGGTGATCGAACTGCGGCGCGAAGGCCAAGTCGCGACGATCAAGAACCTACTCTATAAGCACACGGCGATGCGTTCGACGTTCGCGGTGAATATGATGGCGATCGTCGATGGCCAGCCCCGCCGGCTCGGCCTCAAGCGCGCGCTCGAACTGTTCATTCAACACCGCCACGAAGTCATTCGGCGGCGGACCGAGCATCAGCTCGAAAAAGCGCGTGAGCGGGACCACATCCTCCAGGGCTTGATCAAAGCGATCGAGGTCGTGGATCAGATTATCGCATCGATCCGCGCCGCCGAATC
>CAMAUF010000042.1 GCA_945861295.1 bacterium
AGGTTAACGCGCAAGCTGCCGTCGGCGCGTTGACGGCGTTGTACGCGCGGGGCGTCAACGGGGGCGCCGGCCAGCACGTCGACGCTTCGATGCAAGAGGCGGTCGCGAACACGATGGACAACGCCCAGGCGACCTGGGACATCCGCGGCATCAACTTCAGCGGACCTGGATTGCGTCGGAACAACACCGGCTACGCGACGCCGAAGTACCTGTTCGAATGCGCTGACGGTTGGGTGGCGGCGCTCCAGGCGGGCGGCCTCGCGGGCGCGACCTCCGGCCCGATCATCTCGTGGCTGGCTGAAACCAACGACGACAACGGCCTCGACGCGCCTGACTGGCGGGCGCGCCTCGCCGAAGTGCGCCCCTTGGATGATGAGGAGCGCGCCAAAGTCGATGCGACGATGGCGGCCTTCTGTCGGCCGCGGAAGAAGCTCGAACTCGTGGCCGAAGCGCAGCGCCGGAACGCCGGCTGGGCGCCGGTCTTCAGCCCGCGCGAAATCGTCGAAAGCGAACACCTGGCCGCGCGGGAGTTCTGGATCTGGGTACGGCACGATGACCTCGGCGAATCCTTCCTCTATCCGGGCGCGCCCTGGAAGTTCGGCCTAACGCCGTGGAAGCAACGTGGCCGGGCGCCGGCGGTAGGCGAACATAACAGCGAGGTCTACGGCGAATTGCTCGGGCTCGACGACGCCGAACTGCGCCGCCTGCGCACGAGGATGGTGATATGAGCGAGCCGCCGCGCAAGCCCTTCGCCGGCCTCCGGGTCGCGGATTTCGCCTGGGTCGGGGTCGGTCCGACCGTCTCCAAGTACCTGGCCGACCACGGCGCGGAGGTGATCCGGGTTGAGAGCACGACCTACCCGGAAGCGTTGCGCCGTGCGGGGCCGTTCGTCGACAACGTCGCCGGCATCGACCGTTCGGGCTATTACGCCAACTTCAACTCATCCAAGCTCGGCATCTCGCTCAACTTCAAACATCCTCGGGGGCCGGAATTGGCGCGCAGGCTGGTCGCGAAGTGCGATGTCGTGACGGAGTCCTTCACGCCCGGCACGATGGCCCGCTTCGGCCTCGATTACGCATCATTGCGGGCGCTGCGGCCGGACATCGTCATGATTTCGATGCCGCTCTATGGGCAGACTGGGCCGTGGGCGCCGTGGATGGGGTACGGCCACGTCCTCCAGGGCGCGGCTGGCTTCAACCACCTGACCGGCTGGCCCGACGACGCCCCGATTGGCCTCGGTGGCGCCTATACCGACTTTCTCGTCCCACACTTCGCGGCCATCGGCATGATCGCCGCGCTCGATTACCGCCGCAGGACAGGACTGGGCCAGTACATCGATTTCGGCCAAATGGAGGCTGCGGTGCACGGTCTTGGGACCGTGCCGCTCGAGTGGACCGCCAACGGGACCGAAGCGACGCGCATGGGCAACCGCGACCCAGAGGCCGCCCCGCACGGCGCCTACCGTTGCCGCGACGGCCGTTGGGTCGTGGTCGCCTGCGAGACGGAGAAGCACTGGGAGGCGCTCAAGGCCGCGCTCGGCCGCCCCGAATGGTGCGACATGGAGCGGATGCGCCGCGTTTGGCAGCGGCTCGAGGAACAGAAGGAGATCGACCGGCACCTGTCGTTCTGGTTCGAGGACATGACCGACGACCCGAAGCGCCCCGCGGCGCCGTACGAAGGCCCGGAAGGCCAGAAGCTGAAGCGCTTCTCGACCGAAGAGGTTGTCGCGCATTTGCAGAGTTTCGGGGTGCCTGCGGGTTGGGTGAAATCGCCCCAGGAGATGCACGCGGACCCGCAACTCGCGCACAGGGGCCATTACTGGCGGTTGCGCCACCCGGTGATGGGCGAACGCACCTATGATGGGCCGGCCTTCCGGCTTTCGAAGACGCCCGGCGAACTGACGAAGGCCGCGCCCTGCCTCGGCGAAGACAACGAGTACGTGTACCGCGACGTCATGGGCCTGAGCGAGGACGAGTTCGTCGAACTGCTCGCCGACGGCGCCTTCGAGTAATGCGGAAGTTGGAGCGGCCTTAAGGCATCGACAGGATGCCGGCTGCCGCGTGCCCGAGCAAGCGGAGTTCGTCCGTCCGCTCGACATCACGAATCCAAGCTGCAGGGAGCGCTTCGACCCCGAGCCGAGCGCCGAGCAACGCGCCTGCCAGGGTGGCGATGCTATCGCTGTCTCCATCTGTGTTCGCACCTTCAAGGAGCGCACCTCGCAGGTCCCGTTCGTGACGCGCCACGACGAACATCGCGGCTGCGATGGCCTCGTGCGCCGCCCAGCCCTGGAGCCGCCCGAGAACCTTGTCGGCGTCGGCCCCGGCGTGGGCGTCGGCGAGGGCTGCCTGTGCCATCCTCGCTGTCCCGGCGTGATGCCTCCCGGCGGCCTCCACCATCGCCGAGAGGACGGTCGACGGCGCGCTGCCCTGGACCTCAAGGGCGACGCCAACGGCCATGGCCGCGCAGGCGGCAAGCGCAATCGGGTCCTGGTGCGTCATCCGCGAGTGTTCGACTGCCCAGTGCTCTGCGCGCTCCACGTCATCGAAGAGCAGGAGGCCAAATGGGTAGGCCCGCATCACGGAGCCACACCCGCCATCGGTCGGCCCGCCGGCCTCGCGCCAGCGCACGCCTGCCCCTAAGCGCCCTGCGCCGCGCATGCACGCGTTCCCTGGCGCGCGATGACCACCTTGCGGGTCCACTCTCCAGCGTGCGAACCCGGTAGCGATCTCCTCCATGACCGGTTCCATGGCCTCGGCGCTGATCCCCTGTGCGACGAGGGTGCGAAGGACGATTTCGGCCATCTGCGTGTCGTCGGTATAAGGCGCGAACCGCCGCCCATCTCGCTCCCACCACAACTCGAAGCCGGTCACGCCCGACGGCCCGAATTGACGCCGAATCGCGTCGTGGGAAAGGAACTCAGTCGGGTGACCGAGCGCGTCGCCCACCGCCGCTCCGAGGACCGCGCCCACGACTCGCGCGCGTGCGGAAGGGGGACCAGCAACGAACGACTCGATGAAGTGCCTCTGCTGCCCCGTCTCAGGGCAGTTCGCTCCACGAGCTTTGGCGAGAGCGCCGAGAGCCGCCGTGGCATCTCGACCCGAATACCGGAGGACGCACCCGCCGATCGTCCCCGCCCGACCAAGCCCGCCCTTGCAGTGAATGACGACGTTCTCACCTCCGCCAGCCCACCCTGAGATGCGCGAAACGAGGTCCATCACCTCCGCCGGGTTACGTGGAACGGAGCCGTCCGGAATAGGCAATCGATGGAACGCGATCCCGGCGGCCTGCGCCGCTCCAACCAATCCTTCGATACTCAACTCGCCGAACTCGGAATCTTCGAGGAGACAGACGAGATGAGCCGCCGAGAACTCGCCGCGGAGCCGCTCGATGTCTGCCGCCAGATCGCGGTCCCACGAACCGGTAGCGGCCTCGGCCTGCTTCTTCCCGGGGGCGAACGTCAACCCGACCTTTCCAATCCAGGGCGTAGGCAACCAGTCAACACGAATCGGGTGTGAGGCGGACGTTCTTGTGGCTTCCGTAGTCATCCTCCTAGTATCGCGGCTATCGCGGCCTAGCCTCGCTCACGGGGTGGCGCGGCGGCCGCCACCGTCCATGTACACCGAGCTACCATGGACGTAGCTGCACGCCTCTGAGGCAAGGAACACGGCGACCCGCGCAATCTCTTCGGGCTCGGCCATCCGACCGGCGGGCACACCCTTGCCCATCTCCGCGACGATCGCCTCGATGTCGCGGCCCTCGCGCTCGGCGCGCCCGCGAGCCAGGTCGCGGGCGCGGTCTGTGTTCGTGAGGCCGGGGCAGATCGTGTTGACGAGGATGCCGTCGCCGGAGACCGCGTCCGAAAGCGCGCGGGTGATGTTCAGGACGCCGATGTTGGCGAGGCTCGTTGGGATGTTGCCGGCCGCCGGGCTGGTCCCCGCGCCGCCCGCGATGTTCACGATCCGGCCCCAGCTCCGCTCTTTCATGTGCGGGATCGCGAGCTGGGCCATGCGCAAGTAGCCGAAGAGCTTCAAGTCGAGCGCGTCTTGGATCGTCTCGACCTTGAGCGCAAGAATCGCCTCCATTCGGGCTGCGCCGGCTGAGTTCACCAGGATATCGACCCCGCCGAGCGTCGCGACGCAGTGCTCGACGGCGCTGGCGCACTCCTCGGCGCGCGTCAGGTCGGCCGCGACGCCCGTCGCCCGGACGCCGAGGGCCGTCAGCGCGGCCACGCCGGCCTCGAGCAGGTCGCGGTCGCGGCCGACGATGCAGACGTCGGCGCCCTCCCGTGCCAGCTCGACGGCGCAGGCCTTGCCGATGCCGCGCGTCCCGCCCGTGACGATAGCCCGTTTGCCGTGAAGTCCGAGTTCCATGGCTACAGTGTCCCCTTCGTGCTCGGGATATCGCCCTGCCGGCGGGGATCGACGCGGGTGGCCGCGTCCAGCGCGCGCGCCAGGGCTTTGAAGCACGCCTCGGCCTTGTGGTGGTCGTTCACCCCGGCCAGCGTCTTGATGTGGATGTTCGCTCGCATCGAGGCCGCGAACGACTCGACGAAGTGGCCGAAGAGGTCGGGTGGGATGCCGGCGATGTCGCGTCCGAGGAAGCCCATGTCGACGACCGTATACGGCCGCCCGCTGAGGTCGACGGCCGCGAAAGCGAGCGCCTCGTCGAGCGGCATGTAGGCGTGGCCCGAGCGGACGAGGCCGGCCTTGTCGCCGATCGCGGTCGCGAACGCTTCCCCGAGGCCGATGCCCACATCCTCGATCGTGTGGTGCTGGTCGACGTGGAGGTCGCCGGTGCAGGCGATTTCGAGGTCGAAGACGCCGTGCTTGGCGATGTGCGTCAGCATATGGTCGAAGAAGCCGATGCCGGTCGAAATCGTGTGGGCGCCGCGGCCGTCGAGGTCGAGGCTGATCCGCAGTTCGGTTTCGGCGGTCTTGCGGGTGATGGTGGCGCGGCGTCCGTGCATTTCAGGCGATCTCCTTGAGTGCGGCGACTAGTCGATCCGTGTCTTCGGGGCGGCCGGCGCTGATCCGGATGACGTTTTCGAGCCCGGGGCGGGCGTAATGGCGGATGAGCACGCCGCGCTTGCGCAAGGCCGCGGCGACGTCGCTCGCTGGGCGCCCTTCGACCTGGAAGAGGACGAAGTTGGCCGCTGAAGGATACGGCTTTAGCCAGCCCAGCGAGGCCACGCGTGCCGCCATCCGGTCCCGCTCAGCGATGAGTGCGCGGACGCTTTCGAAGATGCGGGCCTTGTGCTCAATGGCCGTACGAGCGGCCACGTCGGCTGTCACGCTGACGTTGTAGGGCTGCTTGATTGCCATCATCGCCGCCGCGAGGTCCGGGTGGCAGAGCGCGTACCCGACGCGCAGCCCGGCCAAGGCCGCCCACTTCGAGAAGGTCCGCAAGAGGATGAGGTTCGGCGCCTCCGCGAGGAAGCCCGTCAATGTCCCGCCCGAGAACTCGACGTACGCCTCATCGACCACGATCAACGCATTAAGCTTGAGCAGCTCAGCGAGCTGCTCGGGCGGTAGCAGGTTGCCCGTCGGGTTGTTGGGCGAGGTAAGGAAGATGACGGTCGCGCCCATCATCTCCACCGCGACTTCAATCCCGGCGAAGTCGACTTCGAAGGCCGGCCGTCTCGGGACGTCGATGACGATGGCGCCGTTGATCTTGCCGAGGAAACGGTACATGCCAAAGGTCGGCGGGCAATCGACGATGAACTCGGGCCGGGCCAGGCGCAGGATGATGTCGATCAGGTCGTCCGCGCCCTGGCCAGCGACGACCTGCTCGGGCGTCACGCCGGCGTAGCCCGCGATTGCCCGCCTCAGTTCGGTCTGGCCGGGGTCGGGGTAGATGTGGAGGTCGGCGCGTTCGACCGCTTCTCGGATTTCCGGGATGGGGCCATAGAGGTTCTCGTTGGCGTCGAGCTTGACGAGTTGGCCGATGGGCAGGCCAATCTCCGCCGCCAGCACGTCCAGCGGCTTGACCGGGACATAGGCTTCGAGTTCTTCGAGGTCCTCCCGGAGCAGAGCGCGGAGGCGGTCATCCACCTCAGCGGCCCGCCAGGCGCAGGTCGGCGGCGTGTGCGTGCCCGGCCAGGCCTTCGGCGCGGGCGAGGATGCCGGCCATCCGGGCGAGGTCTTCGGTCACGTCATCGGGCAGGCTGACGACGCTGGTGATCTTGACGAAGTCGTGCACGGTGAGCGGCGAACTCCAACGCGCGCTGCCGCCGGTCGGCATGATGTGGCTCGGGCCAGCGGTATAGTCGCCGACGGCTTCGGGTGAGGCTTCGCCGAGAAAGAGGCCGCCGGCGTTCCGCACTTTCGAGGCGTAGGCGGTGGGGTTTTCGACGAGCAGGCAGAGGTGCTCGGGCGCGTATTCGTTGGCGAGCTGGATCGCGTGGTCGATGTCGTTGACCAGGATGCAGCCGCCCTTGTTCTCGAACGCCGCCGCCGCGATCTTGCCGCGTTCGAGCGTCCTCAGCTGCCGGGTGATGGCGGCGTCGACCTGGTCGGCGAGGTAGTGCGAGGGCGTCAGGAGGATCGGGCTGGCGAGCGGGTCGTGCTCGGCTTGGGCGATGAGGTCGGCGGCGACCATCTCGGGGTTGGCGCTTTCGTCGGCGATGACGAGCGTTTCGGTGGGCCCATAGATGGCGTCGATGCCGACGTCTCCGAAGACCTGCTTCTTGGCGACGGTGACGAAGAGGCCGCCAGGCCCGCAGATCTTGTCGACCTTCGGGATCGATTCGGTGCCGTACGCGAACGCGGCCACGCCTTGCGCCCCTCCGGCTTTGAAGATGCCGTCGACGCCCGCGATGTCGGCGGCGACGAGCTTGACGGCGGGGATCGTGCCATCCGGCAGGACGGGGCTCGCGACGTAGACCTCGTCCACGCCCGCTACGCGGGCGGGCACGGCGCTCATCAGCACGCTGCTGGGCAATGGGGCGCGCGTGCCGGGGCCGTAGACCATCACGCGTTCGATTGGCCGGACGATTTGACCGAGGCCGCCCTGGTTGAAGTTGAAGAGCGCGCCCCGCAGCTGCTGTTCGTGATATGCGCGGATGCGGCCGGCCGCGAACTTCAGCGCCTCCACGACTTCGGCCGGGACGGCGCGGTAGGCCGCCTCGATTTCGGCGCGGGAGACGCGGAGGTCGCCGCCTGGCGCGCCGTCGAGCTTCGAGTTGTAGTAGCGGACGGCGTTGTCGCCGTCGTCCCGCACGTCCCGGATGATCCGGCGGACGACTTCTTCGGGCGCCAGTTCGGCGCCGAAGACGCGGAAGGTGAGCTCGCGGATATCCATCGGCAGCTCTTCGGCGGTGGGGGCTTTTCGGGAAAGGAGCGTCCGGCGCCCCTCCTCGGCATTGCGGATTATCCGCATCGTAGATACCTCTCCACGGCTGCGGCCGCCGCGGCGGTGGCGCGTTGGACGAAGCCTTCAATCTCAGCGCTCGTGATGTGGGCGATTGTCGCATCGAGCAGTTCCGGGAGCGAATCGAGGAAGTCCCCCATCGTCTCCTGCTCCTTGAGGCCGGCGAAACGCAGGTGGTTGCTGATCATCCCCCGCATGCGTTCCCAATCCATGGACTTCTGGGCGACGTCGAGTGTAACCAGCCTCCAGCGCTCCAGGGTCTCGCTCTCGATGAAGCCGCATTCGATGCCCGCGATGGCGCCGCTGAGCGCTTCGACGAGGTGGCGCTTGACCTCGGGGTCTTCGCCGTATGCCCGATCGAGGTCGAACTGCAACAGCCGGTCCATCACGCCTGCCCGGATGCGGCCGCCGATCCGGTCGTGGTCGGCGAAAAATGGCCGGTAGATCTGTGTGATGTAGAGCTCGTCCATGACCAGATGTGCGATATAGCCGCAGACCCACGCACGCGTGCCGGCGGTCAGCAGGCTCGGGTCGATGAGCCGCTCGTTCGCCGCCAGGAAGCCGGCGACCGAGTCCTGATGGTCGGGCCCGTTGAGGTCGAAGAAGTGCGTGCTGAAGCGGTCCTGACGCGTGATGACCCGGATGTCCGGCGTTGTGGAACCGAGCAGGTAAGCCCCAGCCTCGGCGGCCAAGGCTTCGTGGCCGAGATCGACGCCCACCTGGCGGGCAAGGACCATGTGCAGGGTGATCGGAGGCATGCGCTATCCCTCGGTGGGCTGCACGGAGCCACGGAGTCGCTCGACTACATCATGCAGCAGGTCGCGCCGGGCCGTCACCGGTGAGGCCCCGAGAATGACGCAGGAGGTGGAGTGCATGAAGGGATCGAGCAGCTTGAGGCCGTTGGCGATGAGGCTGCTCCCCGTTTCGACGCCTTCAACGAGGAAGTCGGCATCCTCGGGGACGAAGCCTTCGCTGGCGCCAGCGACGGGGATGATGCTCGCGAACCGGAGATGGTTGTCCAACGCGAAGCGCTCGGCCATTGCCGGAAACTCGCTCGCGATGCGGACCGGCCGCCCCAGGGCGTTCCAGATCGTGATCGCCTCGGCGGTCGTCCTGGCCGGGAATGCCTCGTCCACCACCGGCCCGATGCGGTAGCGGTTGATCCCGAGGTCGACGGCCATTTCGACGGGAGACGCCGGGAACTTGCACTGGTGTTCGTACAGGAGGTCCTGGCCGCCGATCCCGAGATCGAACATCCCCATCGCGATCAGCTGCGGCATGTCCTGCGGGCGGACGACCTTGACCTCTAGGCCTTCGACATTGCTCTTCGGCCGGCGCACGAACGACTTTTCATCGTAGCCTTCGAAGTTGAAGCCGGCGTGGCGCAAGAATGCGGGGGCGTGGCGTTGGGCGTGGCCATCGGGGACCGCTAGCCGCACGACGGCGGTGTCGCGCGTCCCTGCGCCGGCCATGCGCCCCTTCCCCGGACGGGGTGGTTGGAGCAGGGTCGAGGCGGCGACCAGTTTCGGGGCGAGCCGGCCGATCACCTCTCCGAGGGGCTTCGTCGCGAGGGCGTCGGCGTTCGCGATGAGCGAGAGGCCGCCGCGAAAAACCATCGCGAGGGGGAGGAGGCCCTTGGCGCGGACCTCTTCGACGCTGGCGGCCATGACGATGGCCAGTTCGGCGTCTTCGGGCGGGTACGCTTCGACCGAGCCGTAAACATGCAGCAGCTTGTAGGCCGGCAGACGTAGGTTGACCGCCACGAGGTCGGCGAGGTTGGCCAACTCTGAGACGATACGGACGCCATAGACGCCCTTGGTCGCCGGCAACTCGCCCTCGGCCAATCCTCCGCCAGCCCCGGCACAGAGCCATACTTCGACGGCCGGACCTGGCAACTCCCCGATACAGACGACGCGCTGGAGCGGAAAGCGCACCTGTTGTTCAGCGAGCCAGACGCTGTTGCACAAGCCGACGTCGTAGTTTCCGAGCGCCACCTGAATCGGGATGTCCTTTTCGCGGAAGATGCGAAGAACCAACCCCTCTTGGCTCAACTCGGACCGCATGAGGCGGCTGCCCGGCTCGTACCCGGTGGTCGCCAGGCCGGCTTCGGAAAGGAGCTGGTTGACATGGGGGCGCGCATCGCCCGCCGGGAGGGCGAGTTTGATCGTCATTTGTATTGCACGAGCAGCCCGACGACCTCGTCCAGGGCCTGCATGGTGTGCTCTCCGTCCGGCGTTCGCGCCACGAGTTGGCCGGCGGAGACGCGCACCGTCAGCGGCGTCGCGTCCCGTTGCTCGCTGAGGGAGGCGGCGATGCCGCTGCGCTGCAACGCTCGGGCCACCGACATCGCCCGGCTCAGGTCGGCCGGTCCGGCTGGCACGACATCGACGGTCAACCGCTTGCGCGTGGCGGGTGCGACTGAGGCCGCGAGCGGGCCAATCTCCAAGCCCAGGCCGCAGGCGGTCTCGGCGGTGCCTTCGCCACCGGGAGTGTAGCGGCCGCCGCGGCCCCAGACGGCGCCATCGCTGGAAAGCTCAATCACAGCGCCGGTGTAGTAGGCGAAGTCGAGGGCTTGGTCGAGGTCGATGATGACCCGCCTGCCGGACTCGGCCAGCGCGCGGGCCAGACTCTCGATCTCGCGGAGGGCTGGCATCGCTTCCGGGGCGGCGCTTTGCATAACCGCGGCGACCGTGCTGAGGAAACCGAGGTCGCCCTCGCGGCCCGCGATCAATTCGACAAGTGCGCGGATCTGGGGCGTTGCCCCTCGGGTGTTTTCGGCGCGGGAGAGGGCGATGCCGCCTGCGTCCTCGAGGCGGCTGAGGGCGTCGCCGCCGATCGCTTGGGCGATGGCGCGGCCGATGCCGGCATGGCCGATCCGGACGACGGGGGTGATCCCGAGGGCGTCCAGGGTCTCGCAGGCGACGGCGGCGACTTCAAGGTCGCCCAGCGCGGGCGGCGCCCCCAGGAACTCGAGCCCGCATTGCCAATCCTCGCGGTCGCCCTCGGCGGCGAACCGGAAGACGTTCTGGACATAAAACAGGCGCGCCGGCGACGTCATCCCGGCTTCCAAGGCCGCCCGCGAGACCGGAATCGTCGAGTCAGGCCGGAGGACCACCCGCTCGCCGCTCCAGCCATCCCAATCGAGGAACGAGTACACGCGGGCGAGC
>CAMAUF010000043.1 GCA_945861295.1 bacterium
TCCTGAGTTCGTCTTCTTCGTCAACGACCCGGAGATCCTTCACTTCAGCTACAAGCGGTACCTCGAACGGCGCATCCGCGACGCGTACGATTTCGAGGGCACGCCGATCAAGCTCACCTTCCGCGGAAGGACGTCGCAGGAAGAAGCGCAGTGATCGGCGAATATGGCGTCAACATTGCCCTCGGCTACCTCCTGGGTTCGATCCCGACCGGGTTGCTCGTGGGCTATCTCTGGCTCCGGCGTGACATCCGCGCCATTGGCAGCGGCAAGACCGGCGCGACGAACGTGCTGCGCACCGCGGGCAAGCTTCCCGCGCTGCTCACGGTCCTGGCCGACCCGCTCAAAGGACTGATCCCGGCCGTTCTGGGCAAAGCAGTCTTCGATGACGACGGAGTGGCCGCCGCCGGCGCAACCGCGGCTATCGCCGGGCACATCTGGCCCGTGTTCGCGAGTTTTCGTGGCGGACGGGGCGTGGCTACAGCGTTCGGCGGCTACCTCGGGCTGCTGCCGCTGCTCGCCCCTCCGTTTCTGCTTGCGGCCGGGATCGTGCTCGCGGTGACGCGCTACGTCTCTCTGATGTCCATCCTTGGCATGGCGGTCGGCGGCGCCTTCGTGGTTGTGTTGGCGGCCAGCGGCCAGGTCCCGTGGGCATACGCGGCCTATGCTGTCTTCGTGACCGTTCTGGTGGAATATCTTCACATCCCGAATATGCGCCGGCTGCTCGCTGGCTCGGAGCCGAAGGTCGGCCGCGGCAGTGGCCGCGCCGCGAGCGTCTAGGATGGCCCGAATCGGCGTGCTCGGCGCGACTTCATGGGGGATGACTCTGGCCTGGCTGCTCGACCAGGCGAGTGCGGCGGGCGGCGCCGCCTCCGTCACGGTGCTGTGTCGCACGCAAGCCGAGGTCCAGCGTCTTCGGCATGAGCGCAGCCTCCCCCGGCTTCCCGAGGTCCGCCTCCGCGACGCCATCGCTGTTGAGGTGGCGGGCGCCCCAGGCCCGCTCGATGGGGTTGTCGCGGCCGTCCCCGCTCAGGCGCTTCGAGGTTCGCTCGCTGGCCTGGCCGTCCCTCGTGACATCCCGATCCTCAACGCCGCTAAGGGTATCGAACTCGTCACGGGGCTCCGGCTCAGCCAGGTGATCGAAGCGGCGGGCTGGCGTCCGGAGGATATCGCCGTGGTTTCCGGGCCGAACCTCGCCCACGAGGTCGCCCGCGGCCTTCCCGCGGCGGCGGTTGTCGCGTCGACGGCCCTGTCTACCGCGGAGAGGTGGCAACACCTCCTGGCGGGGCCGACATTTCGCGTGTATCGATCTGCCGATGTGACGGGGGTCGAATTGGGTGGGGCGGCAAAGAACGTGATCGCGATCGCCGCGGGGGCCGCCATCGGCCTGGGCTTTGGGGCGAACACGGTGGCCGCCCTGATGACGCGTGGCCTCGCCGAGATGACCCGCCTGGCCGTGGCGCTGGGGGCTGAGCCAGAGACCTTGCAGGGCCTGGCGGGCCTTGGCGATCTGGCCGCCACCTGTTTTTCCGGCCTCAGCCGCAATCATCGGCTCGGCGAGCTGCTCGCCCAGGGCTTCACGCCCGCCGCCGCGCTGCGCACTATTGGCCAGGCCGTCGAGGGGGCCGCGACTGCGCCGGCCCTGGTGAAGCTCGCCAATGAAGCCGGCGTGGAGGCGCCCATCTCGGCGGAGGTCGAGGCTGTCTTGGCCGGACGCAAGTCCGTCGGCGAGGCAATGGCGAGCCTCCTTGGCCGCAGCCTGACCGTGGAGTCGGGTTGAACGCCAGTCGGCTACACTGTGGCTGTGCCAGTCAGACGCCAACTTTCCACGGCCATCGACCTGCTCATCCGGGGTGGGCAGGTTGGCGCCGTCCAACTTGCGCTCTTTTCGGACATCACGCGCGACGAAGCTCGGGCGGTCCGGGAGGCTTTGCCCAAGATGCCCGCTCCCACGAGGCTCGCCTTGGTCACCGAAGCGGCCGAGGCGGCCGAGGCGGACATAGACGTCGACTTCACGGCCCTGGCGTTGGCGGCGCTGGATGATGCGGAGCCCGGGATTCGGGTGCGCGGCATCCAGGCGCTTTGGGAGTCCGAGTCGCCCACTGTGGGGGCGAGGCTGAAGGAACTGTTGTTAGCCGAGGCTGACGACAACGTCCGCGCCGGCGCCGCCGGCGGACTGCGACGGTTCGTGCTCCTGGGCGAACTCGGCCGGCTTTCGTCGTCCCAGGTGACCCCGATCCTTGATGCGCTGCGAGCGGCAGTCTCTGACGCCAATGAGTCGGTGGATGTCCGCGGTCGCGCCGTCGAGTCGTTGGGCCCGAGCACGACAGCGTGGGCTGCCACCCTGATCAGCGACGCCTACTACGACGACGACCCCCGGCTCCGCCTCGCCGGTGTGCGCGCGATGGGCCATTCGGCGGATGAGCGCTGGCTTGAGTTGCTGACTGACGAGGCGGAATCCGATGACCCGGCCTTCCGCTTCGAAGCCGCGGTCGCGCTCGGAGTGATCGGCGCCGAGACTTGCCTTCCGGCGTTGTTTGGCCTGGTGGAAGACGACGACCGTGAAGTGGCGCTGGCCGCGATCGCGGCGCTCGCCGAAGTTGCTGGCCCGGAAGCGATCGAGCGCTTGAAGGAACTGGTCGATTCCGGCGCGGAGCCGTTCAAGGCCGCGGCCGCCCGTGCCCTCGAAATCATCGCGGGGGACGCCGAAGCCGACGACCAAGAGGACGATGAACACGACGGCGATCAGGATGACGACGACGACGATGATGAGGATGACCAGTGAACCGGGCACTGCCCGTCAAGGACGCCCTTTCGGCCGGCGGCGTCATCTGGCGGCGGGACCTGGCGGGGATGGTCGAAGTCGCTCTCTGCGGCCAGACGACGAGGCGCACCTGGGCGCTGCCAAAGGGCGCGCCCAACCCTGGCGAGTCGCTCGAACAAACAGCGATCCGCGAGGCGCAAGAAGAGACCGGACTCGCCGTCGCGCTCGGCGCGCGCCTTCACACGATCGACTATTGGTTCACCATCGAGGGCGCCCGGTACCATAAGTTCGTGCACTACTGGCTGATGCGCGCCGTCGGGGGCGATGTCTCGGGGCACGACAAGGAGTTCGACGAGGTCGCTTGGTTCCCCTCCGGTGAAGTGCTTGGCCTCGCGAGCTATGCCAGCGAGCGTGCCGTTCTGAAGCTTGCCCTGGCGGCGATCGAGAGCGCTGGCAATGGCTGACGATACGGTTGTCGACTTGGGGGCGCTGCGCATCCGCCGTAAACGCCTTGCCGACTTTCCCGATGACTACGCCTGGAGGATCGACCCGGAACTCGCCCGTTACGACGGCGCGACCCCAATTGACGTTGCATACGAGCAGTTCGCCGCCCGCATGGAGCACGAACTGCGATTCGGCGACCCGAGCCGATGCAGTTTCAGCATCGAAACCGCCGAAGGAACCCACATCGGCAACATCATGTACTACAACGCGCCAGCGAGCCGGGACGCGGCCGAGCTAGGCATGAGCGTCGCGCTGCCGGCCTACCGAGGCCAAGGACTCGGCACGGCGGTGATGGTCGGCTTCCTGCGTTACCTGTGGGCTTCCACGTCGTTTCGCGTCCTGGCCCTGCGCACCCTCGACTGGAACGCCGCGGCTATCGCCGCATTCCGGCGCGCTGGCTTTTCCGAGACAGGCTTGGAGACGAGCGCCGCGCCCCGGATGGTGGGGATGGCGGCCCGGCGGGAATGGTGGCTCCTCTGGGACTCGGAAGGGCGCTTTGAAGCGGCGCTCGCCCGGGCGCGCGACTGGCGCCCGGCGGCGGGGGCTTCGGCGCCTATTTCGCCTGGGCCATCTGCTGCGCCGCGTTGAGCAGAAATTCTAAGAGTTCGGGAGTCGGCCCCTGAGACATAAGGTCGTTGAGCGCATAGATTGGCCCGGTTTCCGTGTCCCGGCGCTTCTGATAGGCGGCCAGAGCCTCGTCAAGCGGCTCGCGACCGCTCCAGCCGGCATCCAACGCCTCCGCCAGATACTCGGCGTCGCGGAAAGCATCGTTGATGCCCTGGCCAAGCGTCGGGTCCTTAAGGTAGCCGGCGTCACCCACGAGCGCCCAACCAGGGCCGAACGGCTTGCGGTAGTAGCTGGTGTAGCCGCTCCAGCCCCAAAGTCGATCTTCGCGCTTGCAGTCCTTCGCGCGTTCAGCGATGGCTGGGAAGGCCGCGATCTGCCTGAGCACATGCCCTTCCGGATCCTCCCGCACCCGTTCGAATTCAGACACGGGCCAGCCGCCGCCCATGCAGACGAGCCCATCGTTGGTTGGGAAGACCATCGCGGCGCCGAATCCCGTCTTGAAGTGGAACTCGATGTAGTCGGCTTCCTTGAAACCGCTCCAGTACGAATAGTAGGCGATCTGGCGTGCGGGGAGGGTGTTGTACTCATCGACGGCCAGGGCTTTCGCCACGAACGAGTTGCGCCCGTCGGCGCCCACGACCATGCGCGCCTCTTCCGTGACCGGCGCGCCGGTGGCGAGTTGGCCGCGCACGCCACAAACCGCGCCCTCGCTGTCCCGCAGCAACTCCTGGACCGAAAAGCCCTCGCGGACTTCGGCGCCGGCTTCGCGCGCGGCGTCGACGAGGATCTTGTCCAGGATCGTTCGCATTGGCGCGATCAGCGGGTATGGGCCAGGGATGGCCATTTCAAACAGCCGGCCATCCACGTGCATTTGCAGTCCCTTGCAGTGCGTGATCTCGGTGGCCAAGACTTTGTCCAGGAGCCCCCAGCGGTCGAGCCGTTCGCAGGCGTCGCCAGCGAAGGCGTGGGTCGAAAGCGTGCCGCTGGGGAAGGTCGCCCGGTCCACCACCAGGACCCTGTACCCCCGCCGTGCGAGGAGCATTCCCAGAGGTGAGCCCGCACACCGCGCGCCAACCACGATTGCGTCGTACATCCTTGCCATCCTTCGTTTTGCGCTTTTTCCCGTCTGGGTAGCGTACACATTCTGGCGTTCGCGGGCCGGGCCGTGTTTTCAGGTTCCACCCCTTCCCTAAGAGGCCATGGCTGTCGATTTGTGTTGTAGAAGGCGCGGTCTTGATGGCGGCTGCCAAGCTGGGGTGACATGGACCAAGCGTACGCAACCACGAGTGGGAACCTGGCTGTTGCCGATGGCCAGCGCAGCAGCCAGCCATCGCGTGCCGGGGGCGGCCACGCGACGCTCCTGCCGCCTTTGCCGATGGCGCCCGATTCGTTGGAAGGCCTTGGCCTCCCAGAGCGATTTATCGAGGACCTGACGCTCAAGACGCTCTACCGCACAGCCAACCCAACGCCCACGGGCTTGGCGACTCAAATGTGCCTACACCCAGCCATCATCCGCACCGCCATGGAGTCTCTCAAGCGTCAGAAGTGGGTTGAGACGACCTCGGCCTCTGGGCGTCTTGAATCGGAGTGGCAATACCGGCTCACGGAAGCGGGCGTCCACGAGGCCGAAGCGTCGTTCCAGCGCGGGCGATACGTTGGCCCGGCGCCTGTCCCGATCGCGGAGTATTTCCGCGCGCTGGACCGTGACACGGACCCCGGCGCGCCCGACCCGGTCCGCCTCGCGCGAGCGCTCCAACAGCTTGTCTTGGCCCGCGACGTTGTGGCGAAAGTCTGCCTCGCGCTCACTTCCGGCCGGCCGGCCATGCTCTGGGGAGCGCCAGGCAACGGCAAGACGACGATCCTTGAGCTGTGCAGCGAGGCGATTCAGGGTGTCACTCTGATGCCGATCTGCGTCTTCGTGAGCGGCCATATCATCCGGCTCTACGACGACCTCGTCCACGAGGCTGTGACCTCGGACGACCCAGCGGACCAGAGTTCGGCGGTGGATCGGCGCTGGCTCCGCGTCAAGCGGCCCTTTGTTTTCGTCGGCGGCGAACTCCGCCATGAGGACCTCGACCTCGCCTACGACCCAGCCGTCGGCCTTCACCAGGCGCCGCCTCATCTCAAGGCCCACGGGGGATTGCTCGCCATCGACGACTTCGGGCGGCAGCAGGTCTCGCCGCACGCCCTCCTCAACCGCTGGATCGCGTCGTTGGAGCGTGGGGAGGATACGATGGCGCTCGTCACCGGCGAGCGAATCACGTTCCCATTCCGCTCGACGATCTGCTTCAGTACCAACCTTGAGCCGAAATCGATGCTTGAGGAAGCCCACCTTCGCCGCATCCCCTACAAGATCCGGATCCCGGAGCCGACGCCACACCAGATGGCGGAGATCTTCCGGCGCTTCGCCGATGCGATGGGCGTCGAGATCAGCCCTGGCAGCGTCGATGTGGCGGTCGAGATGGTGCACCGCTCAAGCCTCGGCAACTCGCGCAGCTGCCACCCTCGCGACATCCTCCAGCTCATCATCGAAGAGGCACGCTTCGTCAAGCGCGCACCGCTTTTGGAGCCCGCCGCGACGCGACGCGCGTGCGATGTCTACTTTGCCGTCGACCCAGGGATGCCGGGCGACTATCAGGTCGGCGAGTAGCCGAGGGCTATTTGGGCGCCACTTCGAACGAAAACGTTTCGATGACCGTGTTGGCGAGCAGGCGGGAGCACATGTCCTTCACCGCGCGCTCCGCAGCGGCTTGATCCTCCGCCTGGAGGGAGACTTCGAAGTATCGGCCCGCTCGCACGGCCGTGACGCCGGCGAAGCCGAGTGAGCTGAGCGCGCCGGCGATCGTCGTCCCTTCGGGGTCGTTCACGGTCGGTTTGAGAGAGACGAACACTCGTCCTTCGTACGCCGGCATCGCGCCGTCGTTTGCCGGGGTGGTGGTCTTGAGTTTTTCTGTCACCCCGGGATCTCCTCGCCTGTGAGCATGCTGTAGACCTGGCGGTAGCGGTCGCCGGTTGCGTCGATGACGGCCTGGGGCACGGCAGGGAAGGGTTCGCCGTCCTTCCAGCCCGTGGAGGCGAGCCAGTCTCTCACGGGCTGCTTATCCAGGCTCGGCTGGCCGCCTCCGGCGCGATAGGTCGCGGCCGGCCAGAACCGGCTGCTGTCAGGAGTCAAGACTTCGTCGATGAGGATGACTTCTTCGTTCCAGTAGCCGAATTCGAGCTTGGTGTCGGCGATGATGATGCCGCGCTCTTGTGCGACGGCGGCCGCGTAGCCATAAACCGCGAGCGTGCGGATACGCATCGCGTTCGCCGCTTCTTCGCCCGTGAAGGCAACGAGTTCGTCGTAGCTGATGTTCTCGTCGTGGCCCGAATCGGCTTTGGTTGAGGGTGTAAAGATGGGCTCAGGGAGCCGTGAGGACTCGACCAAGCCTTCGGGCAGCGGGATGCCGCAGACGGTCTGGCTGCGCTGGTACTCTTTCCAGCCCGACCCGGCGAGGTAGCCGCGCGCGATGCACTCGGCGTCGATCCGCTTCGCCTTGCGGACGAGCATGGAGCGCCCGAAGTATTCCGGGGTGAGCGGCAGGGGCACATCCTTGGCGTTTTCGGCGGTGATCAGCGCGATGAAATGGGTCGGTACGACTTGGCTCATGCGGGCGAACCACCACGCCGAAAGGCGCGTGAGGATTTCACCCTTGCCCGGGATGCCAGCCGGCAGGACGCCGTCGGCGGCCGAGATCCGGTCGGTCGCGACGATCAACAGGCGATCGCCGAGGTCGTACGTATCGCGGACCTTGCCGCGATGGGCACGGTTCGGGAGGCCGCTTTCGAGCATGACGTTAGCCACTGGTTGCCCCTTTGAGCTTGAGGTATGAAATCGTGGTGTAGGCGGTGATCACCGTCACGAGCGGCGTCACGAGGACGTTGGTGACGAAGGACGTAATGCCGTAGAGGATGACCTCTGTGTCCCGGCCGCCCGCCACAGCGAGGTTCAGGAGCGAGATGACGGCAAACGGCCCAATCAGCGTCGCGGCGAGCACAATGGCGCCCAACGCGAAGCGAAGGAGTGAACCGCGCAGCAGCCGCCAGGAGCCCGCTAACGAAGCGCCCACGCCGCGCTTCTCGATGATGCAGAACTCGAAGGCAAGCGCCAAACGCAACGCGAGATAGAGGGCGAGGGGCAAGAGCACAACCGTCGCCGCCAGGCCGAAGAGGAGGAGGCCGAACGCGATGGCGAGCGCCAATAACGTCCCCATCCTGGTGAAGGCGGGATCGAGCGCTTCGACTAGCCGGAGAGGGCGCCCGGTGTGGACTCCGGCGATGCCGAGGATCGACGCCGCCCGCGCGACCTGGCCGAACAGGCCTTGCGCCGCCGCCGTGGCGGCGACGAGGAACTGCGCTCCGCGGCCGCCATGATCGAGCACTTCCTGCGGCGCGACGTTCTGTTCATGGCGCAGGCCGGTGAAGTAAAAAGCCACCACAACGACCGAGATTATCAACGCAACCGGCGTCTGCACGACCAGTGCGGGAAGGATCGTCTCCCGCGGATGCCGTCGCACGACGCTCCAAGCGGCGCCAACGGTCGCCCTAACGCCTAGCGGCTTCGCTCCGGGAGTGTCGGCCGGGCGTTCCGGTGTCACAGTCCGAGGCGCTCGAAGGTTGCGCCGATGTTCGTCAGGTAGAAGCCGTAATCGAAGAGCCCCCGCACCTCGTCCTCGCGCAGCTGCGACGTGACTTGTGGGTCGGCGAGCAACAGGTCGAGGAAGGGCCGCCGCTCGCGCCAAGATTGCATCGCGTTGCGCTGGACGATCGCATAGGCCTCTGGGCGGCCCATCCCGGACTCCGTCAGCGCCAAGAGGACGCGCTGCGAAAAGACGAGCCCGTACGAGCGTTCAAGATTTCCCCGCATGTGGTCTGGGTAGACGACAAGGCGGTCCATGATCCCCGTGAACAGCGAAAGCATGTAGTCCAGCACGAGGCACGCGTCTGGGAAGACGATCCGTTCAGTCGAGGAGTGGCTGATGTCTCGCTCGTGCCAGAGCGCCACGTTTTCGAGCGCGGTCAGCGCGTAGCCACGCAGGATGCGAGCCAAGCCGGTGACGCGCTCCGCTTTTTCCGGATTGCGCTTGTGCGGCATCGCGCTCGACCCGGTCTGGCCTTCTTCGAACGGCTCCTCCACTTCCAACACTTCGGTCTTCTGAAGCGCCCGAATCTCGGTCGCGAACTTCTCCAGGCTCGCGCCGATGAGGGCCACCGTTGTCACGAACTGGGCGTGGCGGTCGCGTTGGATGATCTGAGTGGATGCGGCTTCGATCCCGAGGCCCAGCCGTGCGCAGACGATCTCTTCGAGCGCCGGAGGGACTGTCGCGTGCGTGCCGACGGTCCCGCTGATCGCGCCGACGGCGATGGCGGCTCGCGCCGAAACCAGCCGTTCGCGGTTTCGGCGCATTTCGTCGACCCAGACGGCGAGCTTCAAGCCGAAGGTGGTGGGTTCGGCGTGGACACCGTGCGTCCGGCCCGCGCAGAGCGTGTCGCGATGGGCCTTCGCCTGACGCTCTAGGACGGCCGAAAGGCGGTCGACTTCGACGAGTAGCAGGTCGCAGGCGTCGCGGAGTTGGAGCCCCGTCGCCGTGTCCCAGACGTCCGAACTGGTGAGCCCACGATGGACATAGCGTCCTTCCTCTCCGAGCGAGTCATACACGGAGCGTAAGAACGCGGTCACGTCGTGATGGGTTATCGCGAGATATTCGTCCACTTTTGCCAAGTCGAAGCGGGCGTTCTTGCGGATCAGCTGTGCGGCCTCGACCGGGATCTCACCGAGTTCGGCCCAGGCTTCGCAGGCGGCGACTTCGACTTCGAGCCAGCGGTCGAACTTGGCCTGGTCGGTCCAGAGGGCAGCCATAGCGGGACGCGAGTAGCGGGGGATCACGCGCCAATTCTACCGGGCGGGACATCTAGGTTCGACCCCGCGATCTACGGGTTCGAAATCACGCCTGTGACGGGCCCGCCGATCCCCGGCGTCCGCAGTTGGTTCACGATGAGGATGGCCAGCGCTTCGGCGTCGACGTTGCCGGCGAGCAGCCGCCGCACGTTGGCGGCGGGCCAGTCAATCACGACCGATTCGCCGGGACCGAGAGTCCCCGCTACCGCCCGGGCCGGGAAGTAGGCCAGCGGCTTCCCTTCACCGTCGAGGATCCACTGGTCCACGCTGATTTTGGTGAGGTCGACTGTCTCGGATGTCGGGTTGACCAAGACCCCTCGAAACGTCCCCGTCTTGGTGACGTGGTCGACGGTGTAGGTCCACTGGCCGCCGTACAGTCGCGCGGCCGGGATGACGCTTTGCGGTTGCCATGAGTTGATCTCCAGGCGCACCGAACCGGGCAACGGGAGGTTGACCTCTGAGGCGAAGTACCGGCACTCGTTGGGCGGGATTGATTTGAGGACGACGAAGTCGGTCCTCCCGCCCAGGTCGAACGTGGCGGTGACTTGTACGTTCCAGAGGCCTTGGTCCGTCCCGCAAACTTTCCCGGCGATGCGGGTTCGGCCGGCGCTCACGGCCTCAATGAATACGACTTCGGCGGTAGGCGCCGTCAAAGGCGGGGCGAGCGGGCGCGCCACCGGGATGACGAGCGCGGTCGCCCCCCGACT